>NZ_JBSFJW010000003.1:265535-475049 GCF_053598255.1 Streptomyces sp. NPDC001157 | reverse complement strand
TCCGACCAGGCCGCCCACCGCAAACGGCGCGGCAGCCACGGCGGCAGACCACCGGCCTTCGACCGCGACGCCTACAAGCAACGCAACACGGTCGAGCGCTGCATCAACAGACTCAAGCAGTGGCGTGGCCTGGCAACCCGCTACGACAAGACCGCGACCGTCTACCTCGCGGGACTCCACCTCGCCGCCATCTTCATCTGGTCGGCGAGGTGATCCAAAGGAAACGGCCTAGGTCTGTCGGCGGCGGTGCTGCCGGCCGGCCCGGCCGCGGCGACCGGCCGTGGTCTGCGGCACCGCGGTGTCGTCTACACCGTCGGCGAGGGCGAGACGCCGGGGACCGCGTGGCGCGCGGCCCGGATGCGCCGGGACATCCGCGCCATCCGCGACCGGCTGCACGCCGACACCGTCGACGTCACCGGCGACGGCGTCGAACGCCTCACCGCCACCGCCGCCGAGGCCGCCGAGCGGGGGCTGCACGTCTGGCTCCAGCCGACCCTCGCGGACGCCCCGCAGCGGGACACCCTGGAGCACCTGGCCGAGTGCGGTCGGTTCGCGGAGCGGCTGCGGCGGCAGGGCGCGAGCGTCGACTTCAGCGTGGGCTGCGAGTTCTGGCTGCTGGTGCCCGGGATCGTGCCGGGGGAGACGGTCCTGGAGCGCGTACAGAACATGCTGAACGGCGACTTCGACCCCGTGAAGATGCAGCGCCGCCTCGACCGCTTCACGGCGAAGGCGGCGGCGGTGGGCCGGTCCGTCTTCCACGGCAGACTGAGCTATGCCGCCGCCCAGGACGACAAGGTCGACTGGCGGCTCTTCGACATCATCGGCATCGACTACTACTCGTACTTCCGTCAACACTCCGATTATGTACGGGAGTTGAGGCGATACCTGCGCTGGGGCAAGCCCCTCGCCATCACCGAGTTCGGGACCTGCACCTACGTCGGCGCCCCGGAGGCGGGCGGCATGGGCTGGAACGTCGTCGACCACGACAAGGACCCCGAGGAGATCAAGGGCCACCTCGTCCGCAGCGAACACACCCAAGCCACCTATCTGACCGGCCTGCTGGACGTCTTCGAGTCGATGGGCCTGTACGCGGCGATGGCCTTCGAGTTCGTCGCCCCGGACGCCCCGCACCGCACCGACAACCCGCGCTACGACCTCGACATGGCGAGCTACAGCATCACGAAGACCATCAAGGACCGCCCCGACGACCCCCGTTCGGGCTGGCACTGGGAGCCGAAGGAGGCGTTCCACGCGCTGGCGCGTCAGTACGGGAGGACCTGTGCACGCCGGGCACAAAGCTGCTGACGGGGGGAGGAGTTCGAGGCCCGCGTCGACGTGGCGTACCGGGCGGTCTCGCAGGCGGATCCGCGCGACCTCTTCAGGGCGGGGATGGCCGCCGTCCTGGCGGGTGCGGTGCTTCCGGCGGCCGGGATCATCGGGCTTGTCCTGACCGTCCTCACCGGCTCCTGGTACTGGCTGGTGCGGTTGCCACCGGCCGTCCACGGCGTCCACCGGATGGCGAGGAAGGTTCAGGGCGGCGATCAGGAGGTGCGGTCCGGGCGTCCGGAGCTGCGGTGGGGCAGGGGAGTGCTCAGCGGCAGTAGACGTCCTGCCGCGGGCGTTCGCCCGTCGCCAGGAAGCGGGAGACCGTCTCGTCGCCGCACCTCGTGCCGTTGGCGAGGTAGGCCTCGTGGCCGGTGGCGTGGTTGGTGACCATGACCGCGCGGCGGCCGAGCGCCTCGCGGAGTTTCAGGGCGCCGCTCAGGGGGGTCGCGACGTCGCGCTCGTTCTGGACGAGCAGGACGTCGGACGGGCCCCGGTCGGTGATCCGTACCGGAGGCTCCTTCGGCTGCCACGGCCAGGCGGCGCACACCAGCGCGTTCCTCGGCATGCCCGCGGTCAGCGGGTACTTGGCGCGGCTCTCGGCGACGCCCTTCCGGTAGGTGGCGGCATCACGCGGCCAGGCGGCGTCGTTGCAGATGGTGGCGGCGCTCACTGCCACGCGGTTCTGCATGGCCCCCTCCGGCGGGGCCGCCGGTGCGGGCGGGACGGTGCCCTTCAGGGCGGCTGCGATCAGCTTGGCCAGGGCGGGGTAGCCGCCGGGGTCGGCGAGGCTGTCCAGCATCGTCTGGCGCAGCACGTTGCCGTTCAGCTCCTCCGGGTTGGCGCCCGGCCAGGGCAGCGGCTCGCGGTCCAGGCGGGCGGCGAGGCGAAGGAAGAGCGGGCGGACCTCGGCGGCCGTGCCGGCCAGGCGGTTCGGGTTGCCGGGCGCGGAGGCCCACTTGGCGAACTCGGGGAAGTTGTCCTCGACACCCACCTCGTACGCGGCGACCCAGGCCCGCTCCGCCCGTACCGGGTCGGGGTTGTCGTTGCTGTCCAGCACGATGCGGTCGGTGCGCCGCGGGAACATCTCGCTGTACGCGGCGCCCACATAGGTGCCGTACGAGACGCCCCAGGCGGACAACCTGCGCTCACCCAGCGCGGCGCGGATCCGGTCGATGTCGCGGGCGTTGTCCTTGGTGGTGATGTGGCGCATCAGCTCGCCGCCGCCCGCCGCGCAGGCGGTGGCCACCCGTCGGGCGGTGGTCATGTTCTCGGTGACGGACCCGTCCGGGGCGGGCCACGGGCGCAGCTTCGACAGGGCCAGATCGCCATGGTCGAGGCCACAACCGACCGCCGTGGAGGGCGCGTTGCCGCGCGGTGCGAACCCGATCAGGTCGTAGGCGTCCCGGACGTCCTGCGGCAGCTTCTGCCCCTTTCCCGAAGGGTCGGCCAGGCTGGTGCCGCCCGGCCCGCCGGCGATCAGCAGCAGGGCGCCCCGGCGGGCGGACGGTTTCTCGGCGGGGATGCGGGAGACGGCGATGTCGATCGTGCGGCCGCCGGGGTGGGCGTAGTCCAGGGGGACTTCGAGGGTCGCGCACTGCTGACGGGGGTCGAGGCCGCTGCCTGCGCACCTGGTCCACTTGAGCGGTTCCTCGGCGGCGGACGCGGTGAGGGGCGTGAGGGCACCGAAGACGATGCCGGAGGCGGCGGCGATCAGGGCCGCGCTTTTCGTGATCTCCTTCATGGACACGAGACTCCCGGATGCCGACTTCGCATCCCATCCGGTCAACTGCCTTGTCGACAGGGGGGTTTACCCCCGACCGTACGCAGGGTTTCTCATACGTCCCGGCGGTCCACGACCACCACCGCCACGACGGCCGCCACCGCCGCCCACACCGTGAACACGACCCACCCGCCCCCGACGGTCGCCGGATACTTCGGGACCAGCATGTGGGACCGCCCGAAGCCCACGTCCACGATCCGCTCCCACGCGTTGAGCGGAAAGGCGTGGCGGACCGACGCCGTCCAGTGGTAGCGGTCCGTGACGAAGGACGGCAGGAGCAGCAGGACGAACGTCGTCAGCACCATCGTCGTGGCGCTGTGCCGGATGACCGCGCCCAGCCCCATGCCGGCCAGCGCACACACCGGGGCGAGCAGCGCCGACGCCACGACCACCCGCCAGGCGCCGGGATGGCTGATCGGCACGCCCAGGCCACGCCCGTCGAGGATGGCCTGTGAGGAGGCGTAGGAGGCGGCCGCGACGAGCGCCCCGAACACCGTCATGACCGCCGTCAGCACGACCACCTTGGCCGCCATCACGGCGCGTCGGTCCGGCACGGCGGTGAACGTCGTACGGACCAGGCCCGTCGCGTACTCCCCGACGATCGTGATCGCGCCGATGCTCGCGCACACCAGCACCAGGATCATGGCGGACCCCGCGGTGAAGGCGTCCCGCAGCGCCCAGTACACGAAGTCCTCGCGGATCGGCCCGCCGTACTCCGGATAGTTGACGTAGTCGGCGCGGGCCGCGTTCGCGTTGAAGCCGACGACGGCCAGCGCACCGCAGCCCAAGGCCCAGTAAGTGGAGCGCAGGGAACGGAGCTTGATCCACTCGGCGGCCAGCAGGTCCGTGAAGCGGGAGGCTGGCAGGGCGAAGGTGGTCATCGGGTCTCTCCAGCCGCGTACTCGACGCTGTCGGCGGTCAGTTCCATGAAGGCCGTCTCCAGCGAGGCCACCTGCGTGGTCAACTCCCAGAGCAAAAAGCGGTGTTCGTGCGCCAGCTCACCGACCCGGACGGCGCTCACCCCGTCCACCTTCAGCGTCTCCTCGTCGTACGGTGCGACCACCGCACCCTCCGACTCCAGTACGACGGCCAGGGCGCCCGCGTGCGGCGAGCGCACCGTCACGGTCGGCGCGGTCCCGCGCGCGGCGAACTCGACGAGACTCTCGGCGGCGATGAGCTCCCCGCGCCCGATGACGATCAGCTCGTCGGCGGTGTTCTCCATCTCGGACATCAGATGACTGGAGACGAAGACGGTACGGCCTTCGTGCGCGAGCCTCCTGAACAGCCCGCGCACCCACAACACACCTTCAGGATCAAGCCCGTTGAGCGGCTCGTCGAACACCAGCACCGGCGGATCCCCGAGCAGCGCGGCCGCGATGCCGAGCCGCTGCTTCATCCCCAGCGAGAACGAGCCGACCCGGCGCCGGGCGGCGGTCTGGGTGAGCCCCACCTCGGCGAGCACCTCGTCCACCCGCGCCCGCGGGATGCGGTTGCTGCGGGCCAGCGCGTGCAGATGCGCCCGCGCACTGCGCCCGCCGTGCACGTCATGGGCGTCGAGGAGGGCGCCGACATGCCGCAGCCCGCGCGGGTGGCGGCGGAAGGAATGTCCGCCGATCGTGGCGGTACCGGCGCTCGGTTCGACGAGCCCCAGCAGCATCCGCAGGGTCGTCGTCTTGCCCGCGCCGTTCGGGCCGAGGAAGCCCGTGACATGACCGGGGCGGACGGTGAAGGAGAGATCGCGTACGGCGGTCGTGGGGCCGTACCGCTTGGTGAGCTGCTCGACTTCGATCATGTGGACCACGGTTGCGTGGACGGCCCGTCCCGGGCATCGGCCGGTCGCTGACACTCGTACGAGGCGACTGTCGACCCTGGTTGTACGTCCACGGTCCGATGACCGCACCGCGGCCGGCGCCTACGATCACGGCATGCCCGCCACCTCGCCTCCGCCGCCCCTGCTCAAACGCGTGTCGCCGGCCGGGTGGACGGCGATCGTGTGGACCGCGAGCACGCTGTTCACCCTGCTGACGACCGTCCGGCTGCCCGGCGAGTCGGTGCCGTCCCAGTGGCCGGCGGCCCAGTTGTACCGCTGGGACGGCCTGTCGTTCCTGGCGGTGTCGACCGCGTTGGCGTTCCAGGCCGGTCGGCTGCTGCAGCGCAGGCCGCTCCTCGCGACCACTCTGGCGATCCTTGCCGGAGTCTTCGAGACGACCACCCTCGGCGTCGACCTGCTGCCGATGAACCAGTACCTCACGACCATGGTGGTCCTGTACTTCGTCGCGGTCGCCCACCCTCGGCGCATCGCCCTCATCGCCCTCGCCATGGCGATCGGCACCCTGATCACGTACATAGCCGTACGGATGCTGCGGCACTGGCCCGCCGGCACCTCCGCCGAACTGGCCGTCGCCCTGGTCACCGTGATCGTCTGGCTGCTCGGCAACTCGGCGCACCAGTCCCGCGTGCACGCCGAACGCCTCAGCGCCGAGCATGCGGCCCAGGCGGTCACCGCCGAACGTCTGCGCATAGCCCGCGAGATGCACGACACCGTCGCCCACAGCATCGGGATCATCGCCCTCCAGGCGGGTGCGGCGTCCCGCGTGGCGACGACCCGCCCCGAGGCGGCGCTCGACGCCATGCGGGCGGTCGAGAACGAGGGCCGCGAGACCCTGGCGGGCCTGCGCCGCATGCTGGTCGCGCTGCGGGCGGCGGACGAGGGACAGACTCCCGAGGCCGTCCCCGCGGGCCTGGCGGACGTGGACCGACTGGCGGCCACGACCACGGCGGCGGGGGTCCGAGTGGAGGTGCGGCGCCTCGGCGAGACACGCCAACTCCCCCCGGACATCGACCTGTCGGCGTTCCGCATCGTCCAGGAGTCGGTCACGAACGTCGTACGGCATGCGGGCACACGCGCGTGCCGGGTCACCCTCGACTACCGCGAGGACGAACTCGCCCTGGAGATCACGGACGACGGGCAGGGGCACGGCAGTGCCACCGACACCGGGTTCGGCCTGGCCGGGATGCGCGAGCGCGTGGCCCTGCTGCACGGTGAGTTCACGGCGGCCCCGCGCCCCGAGGGCGGCTTCCGCGTGACGGCCCGCCTGCCGCTCCCGGTGGCCGTCCGATGACCGCGGCCCCGACGATCCGGGTCCTCCTCGTCGACGACCAGGAACTCATCCGCACCGCACTGAGCATGGTCATGGCCGACATCGAGGACGTGGAGGTCGTCGGCGAGGCGGCGACGGGGAAGGACGCGGTACGGCTGGCCGGTGAACTCGCCCCCGACGTGGTCGTGATGGACATCCGCATGCCGGGGATGGACGGCATCGAGGCGACGCGCCGCATCACGGAGACACAGACCGAGGTGCGGGTGGTCGTCCTGACCACCTTCGACGACGACGCCCACGTCTACGGGGCGCTGCGCGCCGGTGCGGCGGGCTTCCTGGTCAAGGACATGGCGCTGGACGACATCATCGGCGCGGTACGGGTGGTGGCGGCGGGCGACGCGTTGATCGCGCCGAGCGTGACCCGCCGCCTGATCCACGACTTCGCCTCCCGCCCCGAACCGGCCCTAGGACGACGGGAGTTGAAGGCCATCACGGACCGTGAACGCGAGGTCCTCACCCTGGTCGGCAGCGGGATGTCCAACGCCGAGATAGCCGCCGAGCTGTGCATCAGCGTGGCCACGGCGAAGACGTACCTCACCCGCCTCCTCACCAAGCTGGACGCGCGGGACCGGGTCCAGCTGGTGATCATGGCCTACGAGGCGGGACTCGTGTCCCCCTGATCCCCCCTGGTTCCCCCTAATTCCCCCTGATCTCCCGACTCACAGTCCCAGCGCCATGATCAAGCGGTCCTCCCCGGGCCCGAAGTAGCCTTTGCGGACGCCGCCCTCGAACGAGAAGCCCAGCGACCGGTACAGCGTGATCGCGGCCGCGTTCGTCGGCTCCACCGTCAGGCGGACCTGGTGGACGCCCTCGGTGCGCAACCGGCGTATCACCTCCAGCATCAGCCGCCGGCCGAGCCCGCGTCCGCGCAGCTCGGGGGTGACGGCGAGGCTTTTTATCCAGTTCACGTAGCCGTCCGAGGTGGTGACGAACAGGACGTAGCCGTGCAGGTTCCGGCCGTCGTCGAGAACGAGGATGCGGTCGCCGTGGATGTCGTAACTCTGGCGCAGCTCGAAGTAGTGGTACGGCTCCTCGGGGAAGGCCTCCCGGTCGACGCGGTGCAGTTCCGGCAGGTCGGCCTCGACGACGCCCCTCATGGTCAGGGGGCGGTCGGTGCGGTCGGCCGTGGAAGGAAAACGTTTCTCTGGAAGAGCCGTCATACCGCCCCCTGCGGGTTGGGAGTCAAGGGTACGTTGACACCCGTACGAGTGGTACGGGTGAGACGCCTGGTGTCTGCCTTTCTGGTGTGTTCGGCAGAGTTCCGACCATCTTGAGCGGGACAATCCGGCCGTTCAAGGCCGGATCAGGCCGCGGGAATGCATTCGCCACGGTGCGCCCCCAGTGCGCCCCGTCGTCCTGCCGGGGACATGACGTAATTCTCGGGACATTGACCTCAGGGGGATCCGGAGGGCCCCCGGTGTTGGTACCGTAGGTAAATGACCTTGAGATCGTCGGGGGATGCCCAGGTGAAAAATGCGGACGCGCCCTGGGACTCATTCGACCCGATCGCCTACGTTCGGCACAACTACCGCTTCTTACAGGCGGAGGACGAGGAGATCCTGCATATCATCCGAGGTCATTTCGGCGCTCATTTCCGGAAGCAGGGCGTCGGGCCGGTTTACGGCATCGACGTGGGCGCCGGAGCGAATCTCTATCCCGCGCTCTCCATGCTGCCCTGGTGCGACGAGATCACACTCTTCGAGCACTCGCTCGCGAACGTGGAGTACCTGGAGCGTCAGGCGGGCGGCTACGACGAGAACTGGGACCCGTTCTGGAAGGTCCTGTGCGAGCACGAGGCGTACGGCTCCCTCTACTTGGACCCCCGCGAGCGGTTCCGCAAGGTCGTCAAGGTCGAGCAGGGCAACATCTTCGGGCTGGAGCGCTTCGGCGGGCGTTGGTCCGTGGGGACCATGTTCTTCGTCGCCGAGTCGATGACCACCTCTCACCAGGAGTTCGACCTGGGAGTCAAGCGCTTCATGTGCGCCCTGGCCCCCGGTGCCCCCTTCGCCGCCGCCTTCATGGAACATTCGAAGGGCTATCACGCCGGAGAGGAGTTCTTCCCGGCCTGTGACGTGGGAGAGTCCCGGGTGCGTGCGAGTCTCGCACCATTCGCGCGTGACGACTTCGAGGTGCACCGGCTCAAGTCCGCGGCAGGTGTGCGCGACGGGTATTCGGGAATGATCCTGGCCTACGGTTGGCGACGGAATACGGACGCAGGCATTCCGGCCGCTTGACCAGTGGTTGTCCGATCGGGGTTCTCCATGGCGAAGAATCTTCACAACAGAAAAGGGATATTCCTCAAGTGACGGCAGTGCGGCCTGTGTGAGGGGCATGGGATGCAGATCAAGCCACGCCAGCATTTGCTGGACATCTGGCAGGCCATCGCCCGCCACTCCTTCGAGCGGGAGCAGTGGGACTGGGGCGAGTGGGGCGGACAGAGCAGCGTCGCCGATGCCGAGCGGCTGCTCTGCCTGCTGTACCCGGCCACGGAGATCCCGGCCTTCCGGCTGGACGACCCCGACACCACACAGGAGGACGTCCAGCAGGCCCTGAGGAAGGCCGGTGGGCGGCTCGACCTCCCGGCCAACCTCGTCAAGGCCGCGTCCGAGTTCATGCGCACCCACACAGGCGAGGACAAGAGGCCCACCTTCGCCGGGGGTTACTACTTCGGATCCCAGGACAAGGCCCAGGGGGAGCCCACCGAGGAACAGCGTCAGCTCGGCGTGGTCGACTCCTTCTCCATGTCGATCACCCTCTGCCTGGCCACGCTCGGCTTCCTCAAGGTCTACGAGACCAGGACCAGACGCACCGACATCCAGGAGACGATCGCCGAGCTGCGCGCGGCCACCAGCAACCGGCTCACCGCCGCCATGGTGAGCCTGCTGCGCTCCTTCACCGTCAACGCCTTCGACGCCGACTCCGCCCAGGGCCGCAACCTGGTCGAACTCCTCGGCCAGGGACGGCTGTCGCAGCGGCAGGTGCTGAGCATGTACCAGAGCCGCTTCCGTGCGCTGCGCGCCGCGATCGCGGAGAGCCTCACCCTCGGTATCGACGTCCAGGCGGGCCTCAAGGACGAGAACCAGTTCTTCGAGTGCGGCTGGTCCTGGAGCCTGGTGAAGGACGCCCCCGAGGTCGAGACCGACGAACCCATCGGGCCGCAGCCCAAGGGCGCCGCGGACCCGGTGCCGTATCTCTACTTCACCGTGGTCGCCCTGGACGGTATCCAGGACCTGTTCTCCGACCGCACCCTCACCCTGGGCCTGCTCAACGCCGAACAGCAGAAGCTCGCCGAGGCGCTGCGGCTGCGCTGGGAGCTGACCCAGCAGTACTGGTCGGGCATCGCCCGCTTCGACGCCGACCGCTGGCCCCTGGAGGACATCCCCTGGCGTACGACGGGACAGGAACTGGAGTCCGAGTACTTCTCCCTCTCCGTCGCCGCCATCCTCGTCCACGACCTGATGCGCCGCCGGGCCACCGACGACGACCTGGCCCGCACGGTCGCCGTCATGGAACGCCTCGCCGAGCGCGGCCGCATCACCAGCCGTATGACCCGCGACGACCGCACGGTCTTCGAACTGCACAACGCGGGCGTCAAGCTGCCCTTGCAGGGCAGCGAGCGGCTCGGCCCGCCGATGGTGTGGTCCCTGCACGACTTCTCGGCCCAGCTGCTGAAGCGGACCATCCAGCTGCGTGCGCTCTCCCGCAACCTCGACTCGCACGACCGGCTGCTCAGGCTCGCCGAGGACGTCTTCGACCACATGTGGCGCCGCCGTATCCGGGAGGGCGAGGGCACCGGCCTGTGGGACTACGTCCACGCCGCCTATCCCGAGGCGGAGATCGTCACACGCAAGGTGCCGGTGTCGTGGAACATCACCGAGCGCGTCGCCGAGGTGATGGTCCAGGTCCACCAGATGTACCGGCAGCCCCCGGTCCGCAGCCCCGAACTCACCGAGCTGGCAGGGGCGTTGCTCAGCGAGTCCGCCCACCTGCTCGGCAACGAACAGATGGAACCCGCGCCCACCGACGACGGCCGGCACGGCATGCAACTCAGGAACATCGAGGTCAAGCTGCGCCGCGCCCGCAGCCTCCTGGACCAACAGCCGGGCACCGCCTACGCGTTGGCGCTCGACGTGCTGGGACAGCTCGACTCGCTCACCCGGGCGCGTGAAGCCGCGGCCCAGGGACGGTGACCGCGTGCTGATCTTCGCCGCCTCCGACAAGGGGGGCACGGGCCGCTCCGTCACCAGCGCCAACCTCGCCTACCACCGTGCGCTGGCCGGGGACGACGTCTGCTACCTGGACTTCGACTTCGGCTCGCCCACCGCCTCGGCCGTCTTCGACGTGGCCGACGCCCGCGAGGCCGTCGAGGACCGCGGCCTGCACTCCTACCTGATAGGAGAGGTCGGCGAACCGGAGCGCATCGACGTGTGGGCCAGCACCGAGCACCAGGTGCTGCGCGATCCGCCGCCCGGCTGCGGCCGTCTGGTGCTGATGCCCGGCGACGTCGGCGGCGGCGAGTTCGCCACCACCGGCGACCACGTCCGGCTCTGCGTCGACCTGCTGATGAAGCTCTACTACGAGTTCGACCTGGTCGTCGTGGACCTCAGCGCCGGCCGCTCCTACGCCGTCGACATGGTCCTGGAGGCCACCGCACAGCCCGAGATGCGGGAGATCACCGCCCGCTGGCTGGTCTTCCACCGCTGGACCCGGCAGCATGTGGCGGCCGCCGCGAGCCTGGTCTTCGGCGAGCGCGGCATCGTCGCCGGCGGTGTCGACCGCGGCCACGAGGAGGAGGCGCTGCGCGGCGCCATCCGCTTCGTCCGGGCCGCCGTACCCGATCCCGAGTCGCCGCTGTGGTCGCAGGTCTCGCCCACCCAGTCGGCGTGGATGCGCAAGACCGACAGCGACCTCAAGCAACTCGCCTCCACGCAGGGCATCGGCTACAGCCAGGTCCTCGGCTCGATTCCCCTCGAACCGGTCCTGCAGTGGCGGGAGCAGCTGATCACCGACGAGGACGTGCTGGACAGCCAGATCGCCAACATGGAGACCTGGCGGGCGCTGAACCGGCTGGCCGCCCGGCTCACCGACGACAAGTACTGGGAGCAGGCGTGACCGAAGCCGTCTTCCGGGAGACCACGGCGGAGCTCCGCACCCAGTCCGTGCCGCTGGCCCATCTTTCCCTGGAGCTGGGCCACCTCTACATGGAGGACTTCGAGGCGGGCCCCGAGCGACTGCGCGAGCACTTCGCCGAGGTGCGGCTGTGGGTGGACGCCGCCCGCGCCTCCGCCGCCCGTCGCACCGGCGGCAAGCGCCCCCGTATCAGCACCTGTTTCCTCATCGACGACTACTTCACGCGCTTCTCCACCCCCGCCGAGCTCGTCCCGCTGGTCCTCAAGGAGGCCGAGAAGGCCGGCCTGGTCGTCGACTACCTGGCCCGCGAGTCGGGTTGCGCGGTCGCCGACCGGATCGAACTCGCCGAGTCCGTCATGCACCGCCTGGTCGAGTCGCCGCCGCCGGGCAGCTACGGCTCCCGCCCCTCCGTCAGCCAGACCGGCTGGCTCGCCAACGGACAGCGCACCCCCACCACGAAGCGCGCCGCCCTGGGCGAGGTCAGGGGCTGGCAGCCGCCCCAGGAGACCGCGGCCCGCAACCACTCCGTCTTCATGGACGTCGAGCTGTGGTCGGAGAAGGACGGCCGGCGGCTGTGGTCCTGCCCGTTCCTGGCCGCCGTATGGCAGCTGGCCAGGCTGGGCCTGTTACGACACCTCGGTGAGCCGGTGCTCGTCCCGCGCCCCTGGAACGGCGAGGACTTCCCGCAGGACTGGGACCGGCTGCCGCCCCTGCTCCAGCTCAACCCGCAGGCGGCGGCCTTCAGCGCCTACCGCACCTGCACCCTGATGCCGAACCGCTTCCTGGCCGTCGAGGACGCCGTACGGCTCATCCTCGACCAGACGGAAGTCGACTCCGGGGCGCTCAGGCAGGTCGCGGAGCGCTCGGCCCGGGAGGGGCTCGCGGTCCCGGCCGCGGTCGCCCAGCGCGCGACGTACGTCTTCTACGAGGAGCCGGTCAACACCCTTGCCACCGAGGGACCCTGACATGACGACGGCCCCGGGACAGCCCGCGCGCCCGGTCCTCGCCTGCGGCGAGGTACGTACCTGTCTGCTGCCGTCCTTCCAGGCGCTGGACGGCCGGGCCGCCGCCCAGCTGCTCAGGCTGCGCGCCGACGAACACGTCCGGGTCTCCGAGCGGCCCAACCTGTACGCCCTGTCCCCGGAGGTGCTGACCGGGGTGGACTGCCGGCTGCCCACCTCCAGCGGCGCCAAGGTCCGGGCCGTCGGCACGGTCGCCACCCGCGTGGCGCTCACCGAGGGCCGGCTGCTGCAGTCCACCGCGTACTTCAGCGCACCGGCCGCGGGCCCCGACACCCGCCGCCCCTGGGGGCACTACCTGGTACGGCCCGGTGTGGTCGAGCCCTTCGGCAAGCTGCCCGAACAGGCCACCGCGCAGGGCGTGCTGCGTGGCGCCGGGCGCGGCGAACTCGACCTGGGGATGATCGCCGAGTCCCTGCTGACGCGGCTGCTGCGCCATCCGCTCCTCGACCGCAAGGTCCCCTTCAAGTCCCGTCGCACGCACCTGCGTTGGGCCGCCCGTCGGATCCCGGCGGGCGAGCGGGCGGAACTGACGAGGTTCACCCTGGCCGAGAACGGGCTGCGGACCGTGGAGCTGCGGCTGCCGGAGGACACACCGGTGTCCGCGGCCGCGGGTCTGTGCGAGGACCTCGCGCTGCACGACTGGCTTTTGACGACGGTGGTGCACATGCTGGACAGCAGTCGGCTCGCCGCGGCGGACGGGCGCGCCGCGGTCCAGGCGCTGCGCCCGGCCGTCGACCATCTGCTGCATCTGTGGATGCCGCACGCACAGGTGGACCGCTCGCTGGTCCACCTGTGGGAAGTGCTGGAGCGGGAACCGGGGTTCACACGCCAGTGGCAGAACCTGGTCCAGCGCATCCGGGACCAACTGGCCGTCCAGGCCATACCGTTGCTGCACCAGGCGCTGAGCACGAGCTGAGGGGCGGGGCGGCACCAACCACATACCCGACGGGGGAGAGACATGAGCGGAGCGTCGTTAGGGTCCGGGGACCACGGAGCGGGACTGCAGCGGCAGGGCATACCCAAGCTGTTCTGGAAGATCCTGATCACGGCGTCGGCGGCGGGCGGTGCCTTCCTGCTGACCATCCTGCTGAACGGCGACAACAACGACATCTGGCAGTGGGTGGCGTCCATCGTCCTCGGCAGCGCCACGCTGATCGTCCAGTACCTCGTGGACTTCGGGGAGCGCCTCGAGGTGGTGGAGGAGAGCCAGCGCCGGCACATCGACGACATGAAGCAGAGCCTGGCCAACCACCATGCGGAGATGCGCGCCGCGGTCGACCAGAGCTTCGCCAAGATCAACGAGGCGACGGAGCTGTTCAGCAAGGTGGACGGCTCCGTCCTGCGCTCCGAGGAAGTGACCCGGCTGGTCAAGGCGTACACCCAGGTCGGTGACGAGGCGCCGGGGATCGTCAAGAGCTTCGCCGAGGAGGAGCTGAAACGTCTCGCCGAGCTGATGGAGGACCTCATCAGCGGCAGAGCGGACTCCTCGTTCGAGAACCACGAGTGGCTGATCGACCTCGCCCTGTGCGTCAAGAAGACCCTGTACGCCACGAGCACGACCGTCGACCGGGACTTCTGGTCCAGTGAGCCCGCGAAGCGGTATCTCAGCGCGCAGGAGAAGGCCATCAAGACCCGGGGTGTGGAGGTCCGGCGGCTGTTCCTCGTGGACGAGCCGGAGGAGGTCACCGAAGCCCTCGAACAACTCTGTGCGCGCCAGCGCAGGTACGGCATCGACGCGCGTATAGGCGTGCAGTCGCAGCTTGATCCGGGCGGCACGGTGATGGACTTCATCATCTTCGACGGGGAACTGAGCTACGAGACCCGGCCGGACAATCACGTCCGGCCGGACATGACCATGCTGAGGATGAAGCACGAGCACGTCGAGGACCGCGTCAACCTGTTCAACGAGCTGTGGGCGGCGACGGAGCCGGACCATGAACCCGAGCCGGATCAGGGGAGCGTCCGCCGCCGGCTGCGCCGGGTGGCCGACTGACTGCTTTTTCCGTCAACCGCTCGAAAATACCGTCGGTTTTGCAGGGCCTGGTCAATGCGCATCGCGATTTCGGGCTGAGCCTTTTCGAAAGGCCTGCTCGAACTCCCGGATTGCGAGCCATGACGCGTGCGAAGCGTTGGCCATGGCCCAACCACCTCTCCCTGGCCAGCACTTGTGGAGCACAGACTCCAGCCGAGTGTAGGCGCAGCGACCCGCGCCGGAGACGAAAAGCGTGAAACTCAAAAGGAAAGGGGAGCACGCTGTAGGCGCAACGAACACGGTGCCCGCAATTATGAGTCGTGTTCGTTACGGTCGTTAAGGAGAGGAAATGAAACCGCCCGTCGGGACTCATGTCGTGGACACGCGTACTGGAAAGGTGGGAATCGTCATGGGGCACGAGGGGCCGTATGTGCAACTGAGACCGTACGGGGGCGGCAGGGAGTGGGACGCCGATCCCGCTGCCGTGCGCGGGGCCACCCAGGCGGAGCGGCTGAGCGCGGCGACCGCGTACGCCAACGCCCGCAGCCGGGGTGAAGTGCCTTGAGTAGGGTGCGGGCGCATGAGTCTGTCGAGCATATGGAGATGGCGGAGGCCGCGGGCCGCCGCGCTACCCCGACCCGCTCACGGCACACCAGCTGTGGATGGTGTCGCTGAGCGCGCCGGTCAGCCGGGACCGCAGCGCCTCGCGGACCACCCTGTACCCGTTCACGCGGATCGATGACGACAGCGCCCGCGGCCGGCTTGCCGGGCAGTGGGAGATCACCTCGCGCACGGAGCTGACGGACCGGCTGGACGGACTGGCACGCAGCGGCTACCGCGCCCGGGCCCAGCAGCTCCTCGGCGTCTCGCCGCTCGCCTGGGACGCCGCCCTCTACGCCGACATGGCCCGGCTCGGCTTCGGAGGCGGGATGATCACCGAGGCCGAGGCCTGGACCGCGCTGAAGAACATCGTGCCGGCCGTGGTGGGGACGTATGCCTCCTGGCAGGAGTACGCCGAGCACTACCTGCTGGGGCGGACCGTGTGGCGGGACGGTCTGCGCACCACCCAGGACGCGGCCTTCCCCGCCCCCCGGTCCGCCGCCGACGCACATCTGCGCGCCCTCCTGGACCCGGCGAACCGCGCCAGCCCGTGGAACCTGGCCCCCTGGGACACCATCAGTCACCCCGACCGTGCCCGCTGAGCCCGGCCGTACGCGAGAATGGACCTCATGAGTCAGTTCCGCGACGAAGGCCGACCGGAACCCCGCGGGGGCCGGCGATGAGTCTTTTCCGGGACGACGGCATCGTGCTGCGGACCCAGAAGCTCGGTGAGGCAGACCGCATCATCACCTTGCTCACCCGTGGTCATGGCCGCGTGCGTGCCGTGGCTCGTGGTGTTCGTCGTACCAAGTCCAAGTTCGGTGCCCGGCTCGAACCCTTCTCCCATGTCGACGTGCAGTTCTTCGCGCGCGGCAGTGAGCTGGTCGGGCGTGGACTGCCGCTGTGCACACAGAGCGAGACCATCGCGCCGTACGGCGGCGGCATCGTCGCCGACTACGCCCGCTACACCGCGGGCACCGCCATGCTGGAGACCGCCGAGCGGTTCACCGACCACGAGGGCGAGCCGGCGGTGCAGCAGTACCTCCTGCTCGTGGGCGCCCTGCGCACCCTCGCCCGCGGCGAGCACGCCCCGCACCTCGTCCTCGACGCCTTCCTGCTGCGCTCCCTCGCCGTCAACGGCTACGCCCCCACCTTCAGCGACTGCGCGAAGTGCGGGATGCCCGGGCCGAACCGGTTCTTCTCGGTGGCCTCCGGCGGAGCCGTCTGCGTCGACTGCCGGGTGCCCGGCAGCGTCGTACCCTCGCCGCAGACCCTGGAACTGCTGGGCGCCCTGCTTACGGGAGACTGGGAGACCGCGGACGCGTGCGAGCCGCGGTATGTCAGGGAGGGGAGCGGGCTGGTGTCCGCCTATCTGCACTGGCATCTGGAACGCGGGCTGCGTTCGCTGCGTTACGTAGAGAAATAGGCCCGTAGAGACGTAAGCCCGAAGAGGAGACGAGAAGCACATGGTCGTACGCGGGATCCTGGGACGCCAGCGCCGCGAGTACAAGGCACCGGAGCCGCACCCGTCCGGTGCCCGCGCGCCGAAGCTGCCGGGCGAGCTCGTCCCGAACCATGTGGCGATCGTCATGGACGGGAACGGACGGTGGGCGAAGGAGCGCGGGCTGCCGCGCACCGAGGGCCACAAGGTGGGCGCCGAGCGCGTCCTGGACGTGCTGCAGGGCGCCGTCGAGATGGGCGTCGGCAACATCTCCCTCTACGCCTTCTCCACCGAGAACTGGAAGCGCTCGCCCGAAGAGGTCCGCTTCCTCATGAACTTCAACCGGGACTTCATCCGCAAGACCCGCGACCAGCTCGACGAACTCGGCATCCGGGTGCGCTGGGTGGGCCGCATGCCCAAGCTGTGGAAGTCGGTCGCCAAGGAGCTCCAGGTCGCGCAGGAGCAGACCAAGGACAACGACAGGCTGACGCTGTACTTCTGCATGAACTACGGCGGGCGGGCCGAGATCGCGGACGCCGCGCAGGCCCTGGCGGAGGACGTGAAGGCGGGGCGGCTCGACCCCTCCAAGGTCAACGAGAAGACCCTCGCCAAGTACCTCTACTACCCGGACATGCCGGACGTGGACCTGTTCCTGCGGCCGAGCGGCGAGCAGCGCACCTCCAACTACCTGCTCTGGCAGAGCGCCTACGCCGAGATGGTCTTCCAGGACGTGCTGTGGCCGGACTTCGACCGGCGCGACCTGTGGCGGGCCTGCGTCGAGTTCGCCTCCCGCGACCGCCGCTTCGGCGGCGCCGTTCCGAACGAGGAACTGCTCGCCATGGAGCGGGACATGCAGGGCGGTCCGGCCACCTCGTAGCCACCCGGGGTTCAACCCCGTGAGGGCCGGGGGTTCACGAACATCGCCGACGATCCGGCCATGAAGCGTGTCACCCCCGCCCTCGCGCTGTGCACCCTGCTGGTCGCGGCCCTGCCCGCGCAGGCCGCCGACCAGCACCGGCCCGCACACCGCGACAGCTACGGCACCAAGGCGCCGTACTCCCCCGAGCAGAACCCCCGCACCTACCAGCAGCCCCCGGTCGGCTTCACGCCCGTCTTCACGGAGAACGTCTCCCGGCACGGCTCCCGCGCCGCGACGGACAGCGAGGACGGCGACCTGATCCTCGCCCTCTGGGACAAGGCGCAGGACGCGGGCCAACTCACCGGCAGGGGCGAGGAGTTCGGGCCGAAGGTGCGGGCCCTGCAGGCCGCGATGGCGAAGGTGGGCCACGGCGAACTGAGCGGCCGCGGCAAGGCGGAGATCCACGACACGGCCGTACGCATGGCGAAGCGGCTGCCCTCCCTCTTCGCCGGGATCGCGAAGGACGGCGAGAAGATCGACGTCGTCAGCTCCGGGCAGGGGCGGGCCGTCGACAGCGGCAACCTGTACGCGGCCTCCCTCGCGGACACCGACCCGGACCTGAAGCCCCTCATCGGCGCGACCCGCACCGACAAGGACCTGCTGTACTTCCACAAGGCGGCCGGCGGCGCGGCCTACCGCGACTACATCGCGCACGACAAGCGGCTGGCCGACACCCTGGAGTCGATCACCGACCAGCCGAGGACGCACCAGGCCGCGTACAGCGTCCTGCGCAGGCTCTTCAAGGCCGCCTTCGTGGACCGGTTGAGCGGCACCGACCAGGTCGCCGCCGCGCAGGCCGTCTACAACCTGTACGCCATCGCCCCGGCGATGAGCGAGGAGAGCCCGGACGGCAGGGGCTGGGACATGGAGCGCTACCTCTCGCACTCCGACGCCGCCTGGTTCGGCTACCTCGCCGACGCCGAGGACTTCTACAAGAAGGGCCCCGGCTTCTCGGACAGCGACATCACGTACACGATGGCCGGCGTCCTGCTCGACGACTTCTTCCAGCAGACCGAGGCCAGGCGCGCCGGCACGAGCACCCTCGGCGCCGAACTCCGCTTCACCCACGCCGAGGAGATCATCCCGCTGGCCGCCCTGATGGGCCTGCCGGGCAGCACGAAGCCGGCGACACCGGGACAGCCGTACACCTACGCCGACAACCCGTGGCGCGGCGCGAACGTGTCACCGCTGGGCGCGAACATCCAGTGGGACGTCTTCCAGAAGGGCGACCGCTACCTGGTCCGCATGCTCTACAACGAGAAGGAGACGGCCTTCAAGGCGGGCTGCACTCCGATCGCCGAGGGCAGCAAGTTCTACGACCTTGACGAGCTGGAGGCCTGCTTCGGGCGCGGCTGAAAACTGCCGGTACGATCCCGCCTCATGGTCATGGACATGGGGCGGGACGCCGAACAGGGCGTGGTGGAGCTGGCGTACGAGCCGGTCGTGGGCGATTTCGTCGGGGCGCTGCGGGAACGTGGCCGGGTGAGGCCGCGGAGGTGGCTGCGGAGCTGGGCCGTAGGTGTCGTGGCGTTCGCCTTCGTGCTGAAAGCCTCGCTGGCGGTGGCGGGGAGGGAGGACCCCGACTGGTTCCTGCTGATCTGGCTGCCCCTGCTCCTGGTGTTCCTGCTGGTTCTCGCACCCCGGCTCCAGGCCCGCGCCTTCCAGAAGCTCGCCGCCCGCAACGGCACCTACCACGCGACCGTCGCGGACACCGGCCTGACGATGACCACCGACAACAGCACCACGTCGGTCAAGTGGGCCGCGCAGCCCCGCTATCGGGAGACCAAGGACGCGTTCTTCACCTACAGCGACGACAAGAACGCCAGCTGCTTCACGGTGCTGCCCAAGCGGGGCCTCGCGGACCCCGCGGACGCGGACCGGCTGCGGGAGATCCTCGACCGCAACCTGACCCGCGTCTGAGCGTCAGTTCCCGGCGGAGGCGCAGTCCGCACAGGTGCCGAAGATCTCCACCGTGTGCGCCACGTTCACGTACCCGTGCTCGGCGGCGATCGCCTCCGCCCACTTCTCCACCGCCGGGCCCTCGACCTCGACCGCCTTGCCGCAGACACGGCAGACGAGGTGGTGGTGGTGTTCGCCGGTGGAGCAGCGGCGGTACACCGACTCGCCGTCGGAGGTGCGCAGGACATCGACCTCGCCCGCGTCGGCGAGGTTCTGGAGGGTGCGGTAGACCGTGGTCAGGCCCACGGAGTCGCCCTTGTGCTTGAGCATGTCGTGGAGTTCCTGGGCGCTGCGGAACTCGTCGACCTCGTCGAGCGCCGCCGCCACAGCGGCACGCTGCCGGGTGGCGCGGCCCTTCACGGGCGGTCCAGCGGTCGTCACCGGTTGCCTCCTCCTACATCTGCGCTTGCCGGGCCATTGTGCCAGCCCGGCCCGTGCGCAGTCAGACGCCGACCTTCCCCTCGGGGGTCCGTGCGGCCGGAATTGTGCACTCCGCCGGGTCGCCGGCGGGCTGTCCGGCCGCCGCGGCACGGGCGCGGCGGCGGGCCAGCGGGGCCGCCAGCGCGGTCAGCGCCATGAAGGCCGCGATGGTCAGCAGCACGATCGTCGCGCCGGGCGGCACGTCCTGGTAGTACGAGGTGATCGTGCCGCCGATGGTCACGGACACCCCGATCGCCACCGCGATCACGAAGGTCGCCGCAAAGCTGCGGCTCAACTGCTGTGCCGCCGCCACGGGCACCACCATCAGGGCGCTCACCAGCAGCAGGCCCACCACCCGCATGGCGACCGTCACCGTCACCGCCGCCGTGACGGCGGTGAGAAGGTTCAGGGCGCGCACCGGAAGGCCCGTGACGCGCGCGAACTCCTCGTCCTGGCTGACCGCGAAGAGCTGCCGGCGCAGACCGAGGGTGACCAGCACCACGAAGCCCGCGAGCAGGCAGATCGCCGTCACGTCCGACTGCGAGACGGTCGACAGCGAGCCGAAGAGGTACGAGGTCAGGTTGGCGTTGGAGCCGCCCGGCGCGAGGTTGATGAACATCACGCCGCCGGCCATGCCGCCGTAGAAGAGCATCGCGAGGGCGATGTCGCCGCGGGTGCGGCCGTACCAGCGGATCAGCTCCATCAGGACCGCGCCGAGCACGGAGGTGAGGGTCGCCATCCAGACCGGGGACGCGGAGAGCAGGAAGCCGAGGCCGACGCCGGTCATCGCCACATGGCCGATGCCGTCGCCCATCAGGGCCTGGCGGCGCTGCACGAGGTAGATGCCGATCGCCGGGGCGGTGATGCCGACGAGGACGGCGGCGAGCAGGGCCCGCTGCATGAAGGCGAAGTCGAGAAAGTCCATTACCGGTCCCTCAGCTCAGCAGGCCTGTGCGCACGGGCGTGTGCTCGTGGGGGTGTACGTGGTCGTGGCCCGGCAGCGCGTGCTGGCCGACGGCCTGCGGGGGCGGGCCGTCGTGCAGGACGCAGCCGTCGCGGAGCACCACCGCGCGGTCGATCAGGGGCTCCAGCGGCCCGAGTTCGTGCAGGACGAGCAGCACCGTCGTACCCGCCGCGACCTGCTCGCGCAGCGTCTGCGCGAGCACCTCCTGGCTGGCCAGGTCCACGCCCGCCATCGGCTCGTCCATGATCAGCAGCTCGGGTTCGGCGGCGAGCGCGCGGGCGATCAGCACGCGCTGGTGCTGGCCGCCGGAGAGGGCGTTCACCGAGTCCTTCGCCCTGTCCGCCATGCCGACGAGCTCCAGGGCCCGGCGTACGGCCGCGTGGTCCGCCTTGCGCAGCACACCGAAACGGGCCCGGGACAGCCGCCCCGACGACACGATCTCGGTGACGGTGGCGGGGACACCGCCCGCGGCGGTCGTGCGCTGCGGTACGTACCCCACCCGCGCCCAGTCCCGGAACCGCCTGCGCTCCGTCCCGAACAGCTCGACCTCGCCGGCGCTCACCGGTACCTGGCCGATGATCGTGCGGATCGCGGTCGACTTGCCGGAGCCGTTCGCGCCGAGCAGCGCGACGACCTCACCGCGTGCCACGGTGAGGTCGATCCCGCGCAGGACGGGGCGCGAGCCCAGGTCGGCGCGGACCCCGCGCATCGCTATGACGGGCTCGTCCGGTGCGCCCACGCCCATGTCGTCCTCCGTAAACGTCATTTGGATCCCAGGGCCGTCTGCAGCGCCTTGAGGTTGGCCTCCTGGACCGAGAAGTAGTCCTTGCCGCGGGACTTCGGCGTGATGCCCTCGATCGGGTCGAGGACGTCCGTCTTCAGTCCGGCGTCGGCGGCGACGGTCTTCGCGGTCTTGTCGCTGACGAGCGTCTCGTAGAACACCGTCGTGACGCCGTCGGCCTTCGCCATCTTCTCAAGGTCCTTCACCCGGGCCGCGCTCGGCTCGGACTCCGGGTCGAGGCCGTTGATGGCCTCCTCGGTCAGGCCGTAGCGCTCGGCGAGGTAGCCGAAGGCGGCGTGCGTGGTGATGAAGACCTTGGACCTGGTCCCCGAAAGGCCGTCCTTGAACCGGGTGTTGAGCGCGTCGAGCTTCTTGACCAGGGCCACGGTGTTCTTCTTGTAGTCGGCCGCGTGAGCCGGGTCCGCCTTCTCGAAGGCGGCGCCGACGCCCTGGGCGACCTGGGCGTACCTCACCGGGTCGAGCCAGATGTGGGGGTCGAGGCCGGCCAGCTCCTCGTTCTTGGAGCTGTCGTGGGAGGCGGCGTGGCCCCCGACCTCGTTGCCGTGCTTCTCCAGCGAGACGAGGGAGGCGGCGTCGATCTTCGTCTTGACCTCGGACTGGGCCACCGCGTCGTCGACGGCGGGCTGGAGGTTTTTGAGGTAGAGCACCGCGTCCGACTCCTGGAGCTGCGCGGTCTGCCGGGCGCTGATCTCCAGGTCGTGCGGCTCCTGCCCGGGCTCGGTCAGGTTGGTGACGTGCACATGGCTTCCGCCGATCTGCTCGGCGAGGAACTCCAGCGGGTAGAACGACGCGACGACGTCGAACTTGTCCGTGTTGCCGGTGGCGGCGCTCGCGCCGGCGCAGGCGGAGAGGGTGGTGAGGCCGAGGGCGGTGACTGCGGCCGTGGCCGCGGTGGATATGAGGCGTCGTCGTACGTTCATGACAGTCATTTTCAACAAACATGGAAACCGTTGTCAACAAACCTCGGTAAAGGCTCGGACAAGGCGGACGGAAGGGCTGTGCGGTGCCCGTAAGCCGAACCGATTTGATTGAGAGGGAGCCCCCGCCGGTACCCTGAAGCATTCGCTCTGAAGCGTCTCGCTTCGTCGCCCGTCGTCGTAATGAAGAGAGCACCGTGGCCGCCGACAAGATCGACACCATCGTCAGCCTGAGCAAGCGCCGTGGCTTCGTATTCCCTTGCAGTGAGATCTACGGCGGCCAGCGCGCCGCCTGGGACTACGGGCCGCTGGGTGTCGAGCTCAAGGAGAACCTGAAGCGTCAGTGGTGGCGCTACATGGTGACGTCGCGCGAGGACGTGGTCGGTATCGACTCGTCCGTGATCCTGGCCCCCGAGGTCTGGGTCGCCTCCGGCCACGTCGCCACCTTCACGGACCCGCTCACCGAGTGCACCTCCTGCCACAAGCGGTTCCGCGCGGACCACCTGGAGGAGGCCTACGAGGCCAAGAAGGGCCACCTCCCGGAGAACGGGCTGGCGGACATCAACTGCCCGAACTGCGGCAACAAGGGCCAGTTCACCGAGCCCAAGCAGTTCTCGGGCCTGCTGTCGACGCACCTCGGCCCGACCCAGGACTCCGGCTCGATCGCGTACCTGCGCCCGGAGACCGCCCAGGGCATCTTCACCAACTTCGCCCAGGTGCAGACCACCTCGCGCAAGAAGCCCCCGTTCGGCATCGCGCAGATGGGCAAGTCCTTCCGCAACGAGATCACGCCCGGCAACTTCATCTTCCGCACCCGCGAGTTCGAGCAGATGGAGATGGAGTTCTTCGTCAAGCCGGGCGAGGACGAGAAGTGGCAGGAGTACTGGATGGAGCAGCGCTGGAACTGGTACACGGGCCTGGGTCTCCGTGAGGAGAACATGCGCTGGTACGAGCACCCGGCGGAGAAGCTCTCCCACTACTCCAAGCGCACCGCCGACATCGAGTACCGCTTCCAGTTCGGCGGCAACGAGTGGGGCGAGCTGGAGGGCGTCGCCAACCGCACCGACTACGACCTCTCCTCGCACTCCAAGGCCTCCGGCCAGGACCTCTTCTACTTCGACCAGGAGGCCGGCGAGCGCTGGACCCCGTACGTCATCGAGCCGGCGGCCGGTGTCGGCCGGGCGATGCTCGCCTTCCTGCTCGACGCCTACGTCGAGGACGAGGCGCCCAACGCCAAGGGCAAGATGGAGAAGCGCACGGTGCTGCGTCTGGACCACCGTCTGGCGCCCGTGAAGGTCGCGGTGCTGCCGCTGTCCCGCAACCCCGAGCTGTCCCCGAAGGCGAAGGGCCTCGCCCAGGCGCTGCGGCAGAACTGGAACATCGAGTTCGACGACGCGGGCGCCATCGGCCGCCGCTACCGCCGCCAGGACGAGATCGGTACGCCGTACTGCGTGACGGTCGACTTCGACACGCTGGACGACAACGCCGTGACGGTGCGTGAGCGTGACTCCATGAAGCAGGAGCGGGTGTCGCTGGACCAGATCGAGGGGTACCTCGCGGGCCGCCTGATCGGCGCCTGACCTTCCTCGCTGCCGGTGCCGGGTCCCTCCGGGGGCCCGGCACCGTCGTGTCTACAGATCCAGGTCCACGTAGAGGGCCGCATGGTCGGATGCTGCGTTGGTCTTCGCCGTCACGGTGTCGAAGGACTTGATGCCGTCCGCGAAGATCCCGCGGGTCTCCAGGCCGACGTGCTGCACCTCCTGCCACAGCGGCGGCGGCAGCAGCAGGTAGTCGAGCTTGTCGCTCTCGCTCCTGCACTCCCCGTGGGTGCCGGGCGCACCGCGGTAGGCGTGGTGACTCATCACGTCACGCAGACCGGTTTCCCCCAGCTCCACGGCCGGTGCGCTGTTCGGGTCGTCGTTGAGGTCTCCGGCGACCATGACGTGCGGGGTGCGCTCCAGCGCGGCCCGGTAGATCTCCACGACCCGCCTCGCCTGGGCCAGCCGCAGCTCCGGGTCGTCGTGGAACTTGCTCTTGAGGTGGTTGCCGAGGATCACCAGGGGCGTGCCGTCGAGTCCGATCTCGAACTCGGGGCAGTCCCGGCTGAAGAGGCGGTCCTCGGGGCGCTCCGGGTCGGTGTCGAAGATGTGGGACCGCACAGACGTGATCGGGTGACGGCTGAGGATGCCGATGTCGATGCCCCGGGGGTCGTTGCCGTCGATCAGCAGGTTGTAGGGGTACGGCCGCCTGCCCAGCGCCCCCGCCAGGACCTGGGTGTTGAAGCGTTCCAGGGTGAGCCGGTCCTCGACCTCCACGGTGAGCAGGATGTCGGCGTCGACCTCCGAGACCACGCGGCCGGTGTTGCGCACCACGTCCAGATCGAGGTCGTCCTGCCCCAGTTCGGCCCAACCGGACCATGCGGCACGGCCCTTGGCGGTGACCTCGACGCGCGTGCTCTTCCCGGTGCCGGTCGTCTTGAACAGCCCGGAGCCCTTGCCGGGGCGGGACTGGTTGACGTAGATCGGCGGAGGGTTCTTCGGGTCGATGTCGTACGCCCGGTGCTCCTCGACGATCCGTGCGATCTCCTGCTTGTCCTGGTCCGTGTACACCGCGTGGTCGAGACGGGCCACCAACTCGGCGAAGTCGCTGAGGACTTTCTCGCGCTGCGCCGGTTCGGCGAGGCGGAAGGCTGTGGGGCGGCGGAACAGGTTCTCCGTGTTGAAGGTGGCTATACGGATGGTCATGACGCGCCTCCCAAGGCGGCGCGGAGTGCCGCGGGGCCGACGGCAGGCGCCGCCGGGGGAGACTGCTCGCCGACACTCCCAATTCTCCGAGCACGGCCGGGCGCTGTCCAATGGAGCGGCCTCGACCAGTGGTCCCCGAGCACCGCAGGCGATTGGCCCTGTATCCCGTGCCGCGGCCACGCAAGGCTGCACCCATGAGCCTCGCCTTCCTCCTCACCACCCTCGTCGTCGTCGCCACCCCCGGCACCGGCGTCGTCTACACCCTTGCCGCCGGTCTGTCCCGGGGGCGTCGCGCGAGTGTCGTCGCGGCCTTCGCCTGCACGCTCGGGATCGTGCCGCATGTGGTGGCCACCGTCACCGGGCTCGCCGCGCTGCTCAACGCGAGCGCGGCCGCCTTCCAGGTCCTCAAGTACGGCGGTGTCGCCTACCTCCTCTACATGGCGTGGGCGACGGTGCGGGACAAGGCGGCGATCGCCGTGGACGAGGCGGCCGCGCCGAGTTCGGCGGGGCGGGTGATCGTCCGCGGGGTGCTCATCAACCTCCTCAACCCCAAGCTGACGATCTTCTTCTTCGCGTTCCTTCCGCAGTTCGTGGATCCGGGTGAGCCGCATGCGCTGCCGCGGATGCTGGGACTGAGCGGCGTGTTCATGCTGGCGACCTTCGTCGTCTTCGCCTCGTACGGGATCCTCGCCGCGTCGGTCCGCAGCCGCATCACCTCGCGACCACGGGTGATGGCATGGCTGCGGCGCGGTTTTGCGGGGTCGTTCGTGGCGCTGGGGGCGAAGCTGGCGCTGACGGCGCGTTAGCGTCCCTGCAGCGCCTTCACGTTGTCCCCGAACGTCCAGTTCTTCGAGCCGTCCCAGTTGATCGACCAGGTCATCAGGCCCTTGAGCGCGGTGCCGTAGTGCTTCCAGGCCTGGGAGACGAGGGACGGTGACATGTAGCCGCCGCCGGCGCCCGGCTGGGCGGGGAGGCCGGGGACCTGTTTGTCGTACGGCACCTTGACCGTCGTGCCCTGCACGACCAGTCCCTTGTTGAGGCAGTCGGTCTGGGCGACGAAGCCCGCCACCGTGCCGGCCTGGTACGAGTCGCCCGAGCAGCCGTACATGCTGCCGTTGTAGTACTGCATGTTCAGCCACCACAGGCGGCCGTTGTCGGCGTACTTCTTGACGATCGGCAGATACGCGCCCCAGATCGAGCCGTAGGTGATGCTGCCGCCGGTGACATAGGCCGTCTCCGGAGCCATGGTGAGGCCGAAGTTCGACGGCATCCGCGCCAGGATTCCGTCGATGATGCGGACCAAGTTTGCCTGGGACGTGGAGAGTTGGGAGATCGTCCCGCTGCCCACCAGGCCCGTCTCGATGTCTATGTCGATGCCGTCGAAGTTGTACTTCTTCAGGATCGGGACGATCGTCGAGACGAACTTGTCGGCCACCGCGGTCGAGCTGAGGTCGATGCCCGCCGCCGCTCCGCCGATCGACAGCAGGATCGTCCGGCCGGATGCCTTCGCCGCGCACATCTCGGCGGGCGTCGCCACCCTCACACCCGAGTCCATGCCGTCCTCCCAGAGGGCCGTTCCGTCGGAACGGATCACCGGGAAGGCGGCGTTGACGACGTTGTAGCCGTGTGCGGGGATGCGGGAGTCGGTGATGGGGGTCCAGCCGAAGGGCGGGTGGACGCCGTTCGCGGAGCCGTCCCAGTTTTCCCAATAGCCCTGGATGACCTTTCCGGCGGGCCTCGACCTGACCGCGCAGGTGTCGGCGGCGGAGGCGGTGGGGGCGGCGGGGAACTGGGTGGCGGCCGCGGTCGCGAGCGCGGTGGCGAGCAGGGCCAGGGTGCGGCGGAGCATCGGGCCTCCCGGTGGGGGATCGGTGAGGGGGTGCAGGTGTCGTAGGCATGACAGTGCTCTGGTCCAGACCTTTCGTCAATGGGTCTGGACCAGTCCGGCGGGTGGAGCTGGGTGGCAAAGTTGGAATGACAGATATTGAAATCTGTCAGCTGTCATGTCAGGGTGGGGGCATGACGATGCGAACCCGATCCCTCGGAACCACCGGCCCCCAGGTCTCCGCCCTCGGCCTCGGCTGCATGGGCATGTCCGGTATGTACGGCGACTCGGACCGCGCCGAGTCCATCGCCACCATCCACGCCGCCCTGGAGGCCGGCGTGACCCTGCTCGACACCGGCGACTTCTACGGCATGGGCCACAACGAGCTGCTGATCGCCGAGGCCCTGCGCACGGCCCCGGCCGCCCTGCGGGAGAACGCGCTGCTCAGCGTAAAGTTCGGCGCCCAGCGAGGCCCGGACGGCGACTGGTACGGCTTCGACGGACGCCCGGCCTCCGTGAAGACCTTCGCCGCCTACTCCCTCCAGCGCCTCGGCGTCGACCACATCGACGTCTACCGCCCCGCCCGGCTCGACCCGAACGTGCCGATCGAGGAGACCGTCGGCGCCATCGCGGAACTGGTCGAGAAGGGATACGTCCGCCACATCGGCCTCAGCGAGGTCGGCGCGGACACCATCCGCCGGGCCGCCGCCACCGCCCCGATCGCCGACCTCCAGATCGAGTACGCGCTCATCTCCCGGGGGCCCGAGCGGGAGATCCTGCCCACCTTGCGTGAGCTGGGCATCGCCGTCACCGCGTACGGCGTGCTCTCCCGCGGGCTGATCTCCGGCCATGTCGTACCCGGCCAGGGGTTCGCCGCGAACGACTACCGCGCCCACACGCCCCGCTTCCAGGGCGACAACCTCCATCACAACCTCACGCTGGTCGAGTCCCTGCGCAAGGTCGCCGAGCAGAAGGGTGTCTCCGTCGCGCAGATCGCCATCGCCTGGGTGCTGTCGAGGGGCGAGGACATCGTGCCGCTGGTCGGCGCCCGCACCCGCGAGCGGCTCGGGGAGGCCCTGGGTGCCCTGGACGTGACCCTGGACGCGGCCGACCTCGCCGCCATCGAGTCCGCCGTACCCGCGGACGCGGCAGCCGGCGAGCGGTATGCCCCCGCTCAGATGGCCATGCTCGACAGCGAGCGCTGATCACCGTGCCGGGTGGGACGCCCACCCAGGACAGCGGGCACGCCCACCCAGGGCGGCACGACCCGACTGTGCCAAGGTGACCAGCTCGCGCTGTTCCCCGGCCCCCAAGACCGTTCGGGGGGCCACCGGACCGCGCGTCCGGATTATGGCGAGTTGGCCAGTACCGGCCAACAACCCTAGGAACGGTACCGTCTAGGCATGCCTGCGACCTCCGAGACCCTGACCGCCGAGCGCATCCTCGAAGCGACCGAGGAGGTGCTGCGCCGCCACGGCCCGGCCAAGGCCACGGTGGTCGACGTGGCCCGCGCGCTCGGCGTCAGCCACGGCAGCGTCTACCGCCACTTCCGTACGAAGGCGGCGCTGCGGGAGGCGGTGACGAAGCGGTGGCTGGACCGTACGACTCAGGAGCTGGCAGGTATCGCCGCGGACGCGGAGCGGGACCCGGAGGCCCGGGTGCGGGAATGGCTGGCGGTGCTCTTCGCGGCCAAGCGCCGCAAGGCGGGCGGGGATCCCGAGCTGTTCGCCACGTACTCCGTCCTGGTCGGTGATGCGGGTGGGGTGGTCAGCGGTCATATCGCCGAGCTGACCGGCCAGTTGACCGAGATCGTGCGGGCGGGAGTCGAAGCGGGCGTCTTCGCTGTCGCGGACCCGGCGACTGCTGCCCGTGCGCTCTTCCAGGCCACCGGCCGCTTCCATGATCCGGGTTACGCCAAGGAGTGGGAACGGCCGGGGGTGGAGGGGGAGTTCGAGGCGGTGGTGGATCTGCTGGTGCGGGGACTGCGGCGCTGAGCGCCGCCGGGTGCCTTGACGGGCTGCCGGTCGGCCGCGGGCCGGTCGTGGCTGGTCGCGCCCGCGCGGCGGTAGCCGCAAATTCAATACAGCCCCGCGCCCCTTCGGGGCGCGGTCGCACGCACCGTAGCGGCTTCACTGAGGCCGCTTCAGCCTCCCGCCACGCAGGCCCAGAAGTCTCGCATCACCGGTGTCGGGGTCGGGTTCGCCATCGCTGCCTGGGTCAGCAGGATGGCCACCGTCCCCGTGGCCGGAATGATGTGCGCCGTCGTGCCGGTGCCGCCTACCCAGCCGTAGCGGCCGGGGACGTTCCAGGGGTCTGCCGGGGTGACGTCGACCTGGCCGCCGTAGCCCCAGCCCTGGCCCTCCAGGAAGAGGGGGACGGCGTTCCGCTGCTCGGCCGTGAGGTGGTTGGTGGTCATGCGGCTGACCGAGGTGGGGGAGAGGAGGCCTCCGCCGGAGTTCAGCAGCATGCGGGCGAAGGCGAGCCAGTCGTCGGCCGTGGAGACCAGGCCCCCGCCGCCGGAGTGGAAGCGCGGGACGCGGCTCCAGTCGCCGTCCGGGGTGTCCGCCAGGTGGAGGGTGCCGTCCGCGGCCGGGGCGTAGGACGAGGTGAAGCGGTGCCGTTTCGACGACGGGACCTCGAACGCCGTGTCCCGCATGCCCAGCGGCTCGAAGATCCGCTCCGCGAGGAAGTCGGGGAGCGTACGGCCCGACACCCGGGCGATCAGGATGCCCTGCAGATCGGACGAGGTGCCGTAGAGCCAGGCATCGCCCGGCTGGTGGAGCATCGGCACCTGGGCGAGGAGGCGCAGCCAGGTGTCGTGGTCCGGCCAGTCCTGGAGGTGCCGGCCGTCCTTCTGCACCGTGAACAGGGACTGCACCGCCGGGAGCGAGAAGTCGGCGGGGAAGCCCCAGCCGGTGCGGGAGCTGAGGAGGTCCTCGACGGTGATCGGGCGGGCCGCCGGGACCACGTCGTCGACGGGGGCGTCAGGAGTGCGGACCACGACCGGCTTCGCCAGCTCCGGCAGCCACTCCTCCACCGGTGAGTCCAGTCCGAGCAACCCGTCCTCCACCAGCATCAGCACGGCCGCCGCCGTGATCGGCTTGGTGATGGAGGCGATACGGAAGAGGGAGTCCCGGGCCATCGGGGCGGTGCCTTCGGTGTCCACCGAGCCGACGGTCACCACCTCGACGTCGTCGCCGCGTGCCACCAGAGCGACGGCGCCGGGCACGGACCCGTCGTCGACGTGCCGTTGCAGGGTGTCGTACAGAGCGCTCATGGCTCGGCCTTCCGGTCTAGGCGGTCGTCCTGAGTACGACTCCCGGGACGGCGGAAAGTCATCGGACCGCTCGCTCCCGGGAGCCCTACGCCTCCGACGCCCCCGCAGGATCCACCGTCGCCTGGTGCTCCTGGGCGAGATGCTCCTCCGCCTTCAGCCAGGGCAGGAACTGCGCACCCTTCCGCCAGCCGCACGTGTCACATCTGATGATGCGCTGCGCGCCCTTGCGCTGCACTCGGACGACGTGCTCGCGTCCGTGCCGGTCCCAGCGGCTCACCTTGCTCGTGTTGATCTCCAGCATGATGTCTCGCCTCCGGCACAGGAGTGTGCAGCAAGACCAACATCAACAGGGACTTCCGCACGGCGAGTTGACCAAGCCGTGGCCGATTCCACACAGGATCGTGCGCACTTGTCAGCCGATGGTGCGCGGCAGGCGCAGGCTGAGCAGGCAGGTCAGGGCCACGCAGCCCAACTGGGTGAGGAGCGTGGTGACCAGGGCGTCCCGCATGCCCATGCCCGGGACCAGGGACAGGAACAGGGTGCCGAGGGCCGCCACCCCGAGGGCCAGCGACGACTGCTGGGTCGTCATCATCACGCCGCTGCCGACACCGGCCCTCGCGGGCTCCACCTCGGACAGTACGACCCGGAAGATGATGGGGAGTTGGAGCGCCTGACCGGCGCCGGCGAGAGCCGCTCCCGGGAGCAGTTCGACGAAGCCGAGGTCCGGCCAGGACCGCCAGGCGGCCAGCGCCATCAGGCCGATGCCCGCCCCCTGGATCAGTCCGCCGGCAGTCACCACCCGGGTGCCGTAGCGCGCGACCAGCCGTGGCCCGGCGAGCGAGACGAAGAAGAAGACGACGGCCATCGGTGCGAGCGCCAGCCCCGCCGGGACGGGCCCGAGTCCCGCGCCCCGCTGCAGCGCCACCGCGACGACGAACATGAAGCCGCTGAAGCCGACGCCGAACGGCACGATCATCACCAGGCCGCGGCGGAGCGAGGTCAGGGCGAACAGGCTGGGCGGGACCAGCGGGGTACGGCCTTGGCGGTCGGCCCGGCGCTCCACCGCGTAGAACGCCGCCGCGACGAACGGGAACGCCGCCAGCGACAGCCACGTCCACAGCGGCCAGCCCGCCGAGCGGCCCTCGGTGAGCGGGGCCAGCAGGGCGAGGAGAGAAGCGGTGAGCAGTACGGTGCCGGGGCCGTCGACCGGCTCCGGGTGCTGGGAGCGGGTCTCCGGGACGGCGCGGGCCGCGAGGACCAGGCCCGCGATCACCACGGGCACGTTCACCAGGAACACCGAGCGCCAGCCGGTGCCGGCTATGTCGGCCGCCACCAGGATCCCGCCGAGGATCTGCCCGGCCACCATGGACAGCCCGGCCGTGGCGCCGTACAGGCCCATGGCCTTCGCGCGCCGCTGTCCCGAGGTCGCCGCCTGGATGGTGGCGAGGACCTGCGGCAGCATCGCGGCGGACGCCGCCCCCTGCGCGACCCGCGCCGCGACCAGGGCCCAGGCGTTGGGTGCGAGCCCGCAGGCCAGCGACGTCAGCCCGAAGGCCGCCACGCCGCCGAGGAAGAAGCGTCGCCGCCCGAACAGATCACCCAGCCGTCCGCCGAGGACGAGCAGGACGGCGTACGCGAGCCCGTACCCCGCGACGACGAGTTCAAGTACGGCCTCACTCGCGTGGAGATCTTTGCCGATGGTCGGCAGAGCCACATTGACGATGAAGAAGTCGATGAGAGGAAGTGCCGCTGCCAGCAGCACGGTGAAGAGCCCGAGGCCGCCGAGCGAGGGTGGCGCGGCGGGCGATCGGACGGTGCGTGGAGCGATGGTTTCGGTCACGCTTCCGAGCGTGCACCCCCGCTCAAGCTGGTACCAGAGTCTCTTTATCCTGGTAGAAGAACCACCTGGAAACAGTGTCCGCAGGGCGGCAGGCTGGAGACATGGCGACGATGGCTCAAGTGACGATCCAGGAGAACACCCCCGCGCCGCCGCACGGCACGGGCGCCGAGGTACGGCGCCATGAGCTGGCGGCCTTCCTGCGCAGTCGCCGCGAGCGCATCACCCCGGAGGAGGTGGGGCTCCCGCGTGGCCGCCGGCGCCGCACGCCCGGTCTGCGCCGTGAGGAGGTCGCCCAGCTCTCCGCGGTCGGCGTCACCTGGTACACCTGGCTCGAACAGGGCCGTGACATCCAGGTCTCCGTCCAGGTCCTCGACGCCCTCGCCCGCACCCTGATGCTCGACGCCACCGAGCGCGCCCACCTGTTCCAGCTGTCCGGCGCGGTGGACCCGACACCGGCGCTGCTGTGCCCGTCGGTGACACCCGCGCTACGGGCCATGCTGGAGCAACTGGAGCCGTACCCCGCCAGCATCCAGAACAGCCGGTACGACATCCTCGCCCACAACCGCACCTTCGGGCTGCTGCTGTGCGACATGGAGGCGGTACCACCCGAGGACCGCAACTGCATCCTGCTGTCCTACACGAACGACGACTGGCGCAACTCGATCGTGCACCTGGAGGACGCCCGCCGCCTGATGGCGGCCCGCCTGCGCGCCGCCATGGCCGGCCATCTCACCGAACCCGCCTGGAAGATGCTCCTCAAGCGCCTGCGCGAGTACCCGGAGTTCTGCGAGGCCTGGGAGCGCCACGAGGTGGTCGCCGCCCACAGCAGACGCAAGGAGTTCCTCAACCGCCTGGTGGGCCGCCTGGTCGTGGACCAGTCCGAACTGTGGCTGGGCCCGGAGCTGGGATCGCGGATGGTCACGTACGTACCGGCGGACGAGGAGTCGAGGGTGCGGCTGGAGAGGCTGCACGAGCTGGCCCTCAAGAGGAACGTTTCTCAGCCTGCCTAAGGGCAGCGGCTTTTGCTTTCAGGGGCGCGGGGCTGTGTCGATGTGCGGCTCCGCCGCGTGGGCGCGACAAGCCCCCACAAGCCCGCACTCGCCGAACTACGTACGAACCCCTGCGGGTTGGCGCACCTCCGCAGACGAAAGCTCCGCAGCTGTCCGCTCAGCACTGCGCCGAGCCCACCGCCCACTGCTCAGCGCCCCAAGCCCAAGCACCGCAGCCCCACACCCCGTGAGAACCCACCACCCCGGCACGGAGGCCGAGACGAACACGTCCTTGTACGACGACGAGCCGACCCCCGAGGCCAGCACCGCCCCCACCACAGCGACCCCGAGCGTCTGCCCGAGCTGCCGACTGGTGGACGCGACGGCGGCGGCAACCCCCGCCTGGGCGCGAGGCATCCCGGACACCGCGGTATTGGTGATCGGCGCGTTCACGAACCCGAACCCGATACCGAACAGCAGGTAGCCGACGAACAGCGTCACGTTCGACGTCTCGGCCTCGAACCCGGCGAACAGCACCCCGCTCGCCGTCATCGCCGCCCCGGCGACGAGAAGCGACAGCCGCGGCCCCCTGCTCCCCACCAGCCGCCCGGACAGGGGTGCGCACAGGAACGTCGGCACCGCCATCGGCAGCATCCACAGCCCCGCGTGCAGCGCGTCGTACCCCCGCACGTTCTGCAGATACAGCGTCGACAGGAAGAGGAACCCGCCGAGCGCGGCGAACGCGCTGATCGCGATCACCGTCGCCCCGCTGAACGGAACCGACCGGAAGAACCGCAGGTCGATCAGCGGTTCGGTGCGACGGGGCTCGTACCACAGCAGCCCCGCCAGTGCGGCCAGCGCGACCCCGACGAAGGGCAGCACGTAGGCCGCGCCCGAGTTCGGGGCCTCGATGATCGCGTATGTCAGGGAGCCGAAGAGGGCGATCACCAGGAGCTGGCCGACCGGGTCGGGGCGGCGGGCCTTGGGCGCGCGGGACTCGGGCACGAAGCGGAGCGTGAGCAGCAGGGCCGCGAGCCCCACCGGCAGGTTGACCCAGAAGATCGAGCGCCAGCCGACCGACTCCACCAGCAGCCCGCCGGCCAGTGGCCCCGCGGCCATGGAGATGCCGACGACGCCTCCCCAGACGCCGATCGCACGGGCGCGCTCGGCCGGGTCCGTGAAGGTGTTGGTGATGATCGACATGGCGACCGGGTTGAGCATCGAACCGCCGACCGCCTGGATCATGCGGAAGGCGATGAGCGAGTCGAGGTTCGGGGCGAGGGAGCACAGCAGCGAGCCCGCAGCGAAGATGATCAGGCCCGCCATGAAGACGCGCTTGCGGCCGATGCGGTCGGCCGTGGAGCCGGCGAGCATCAGCAGTGAGGCCAGGACCAGCGTGTACGCGTCGATGGTCCACTGCAGTCCGGCGGTGCTCGCGTGCAGCTCCCGCTGCATCGACGGCAGGGCGACGTTCAGGGCGGTGACGTCGAGGCTCACGATCAGCAGGCTCATACAGCAGATCGCCAGGACCAGGAAGCGTCGGCGGTGGCTGAGCTCGGGCATGCGTTTCACTCTACGCTCGCATCGATAGTGTGTCTAACTAATAGTGCTGCTAACTAATGGCCGCTACATGATCACTCTGGCGGCTGCTACCTGGTCCCTGCCGATGCGCGACAATGGGCCAATGCCCACGCCCGTGTCCCCCTTGCAGATCGGCCCGCACACCGTCGCGCCGCCCGTCGTCCTGGCCCCGATGGCCGGGATCACCAACGCACCCTTCCGCACCCTGTGCAGAGAGTTCAGCGGTGGCAAGGGCCTGTTCGTGAGCGAGATGATCACGACCCGGGCGCTGGTCGAGCGCAACGAGAAGACCATGCAGCTGATCCAGTTCGACGCGACGGAGAAGCCGCGCTCCATCCAGCTGTACGGCGTGGACCCGGCCACCGTCGGCAAGGCCGTCCGCATGATCGCGGAGGAGGACCTCGCCGACCACATCGACCTGAACTTCGGCTGCCCGGTCCCGAAGGTGACGCGCAAGGGCGGCGGCTCGGCCCTGCCCTACAAGCGCAACCTGCTGCGCGCCATCCTGCGCGAGGCGGTCTCCGGCGCGGGCGACCTCCCGGTCACCATGAAGATGCGCAAGGGCATCGACGACGACCACATCACCTACCTCGACGCCGGCCGTATCGCCGTCGAGGAGGGCGTGACGGCCATCGCCCTGCACGGCCGCACCGCCGCCCAGCACTACGGCGGCACGGCGGACTGGGACGCGATCGCGCGGCTCAAGGAGCATGTGCCGGAGATTCCGGTGCTGGGCAACGGTGACATCTGGTCGGCCCAGGACGCGCTGCGGATGGTGCGGGAGACCGGGTGCGACGGGGTGGTCGTGGGCCGCGGCTGCCTGGGGCGGCCGTGGCTGTTCGCGGACCTGGTGGCCGCCTTCGAGGGCCGTACGGAGGACATCGCGCGCCCCGCGCTCCGCGAGGTCGCCGACATCATGGTCCGCCATGCCACCCTGCTCGGCGAGTGGATCGGCGACGAGTCCAAGGGTGTCGTCGACTTCCGCAAGCACGTCGCCTGGTATCTGAAGGGCTTCGCGGTCGGCAGTGAGATGCGTAAGCGCCTCGCGATCACGTCCTCCCTGGCCGAACTCCGGGCCGGGCTCGACGAGTTGGACCTCGACCAGCCCTGGCCCACCGGCGCCGACGGCCCCCGCGGCCGCACGTCCGGCAACAACCGGGTGGTCCTGCCGGACGGCTGGCTGAAGGACCCGTACGACTGCGCGGGGATCGGCGAGGACGCGGAGCTGGACACCTCCGGCGGCTGAGCCGCCCGCCTCCTCAGCCCTTCTTCGGGTTCGGGGTCGAGCCGTACGCCGTCAGGAACTTGTCGCGGAAGGCGCTCATCTTCCACACCGGGGCGTTGTGCGCGGGCCGCAGACCGTCCGTCCATCCCCAGCCGTCGATCTTGTCGAGGACCTTGGGGTCCTTGGCGACGATCGAGATCGGCACGTCACGGCTGGCGTGGTTGCCGCTGACGCGGGCGATGGGCTGGTGGTCGCCGAGGAACACGAGGACGGTGTTGTCGTTGCCGTAGCGCTCCAGCCACTGGGTGAGGGCCGTCACCGAGTACTGGACGGACTTGCCGTACTCCGCCTGGGACCTGGGCGAGCTGGCGATGATGTCCGACGGCTTGTTGCCGGCCTTCTGGATGGCCTTGAAGACCGACCCGTCACCGAGGTCGTCCCAGGGGACCATCTTGGGGATCGGCGCCCACGGCTGGTGGCTGGACGTCAGGATGACCAGCGACATCAGCGGCTTGCTGCGCTTCTTGCTGTGCTCCAGGTTCTGGAACTGCTGGAGTGCGTACTGGTCCGGCATCGTCGACCAACTGAACTTCGGGCCCTTGTAGCCCATCTGGAAGGCGTTGCGGTACTTGTCCAGGCCGTAGAACTTCGACTCCGGCCAGCTCTTCTGCACCCCGGGCATGATGCCGACCGTGTCCCAGTCGCCCGTCTTCTTGAACGCCTCGGTGAGGCTCATGTGGTCGCTCGCCATGAGCGTGCGGTAGCGCTGCTGGTTGCTGATCCACAGGCCCGACATGGTGGTGGAGTGACCGAGCCAGCTGCTGCCGCCGTACGTCGCCGACGTCAGCCAGCCGCTCTTGGCGTGGAAGCCCGCCTTCGCGAGGGCCTCGGTGCGTGCGTCGAGCGTCTTGTCGACCCCGGGCGCCTCGACCGGGTCCTCGATCGCGCTGCGGCCGTAGCTCTCGATGAAGGTGAAGATCATGTCCTTGCCGCGCAGGTCCGGCACCAGCTGACCGGGCGGCGTGTTGCCGAACGCGTCGACCTTGGCGACCTTCTGGAACTCCGCCTCGTCCCGCAGCGTGTCCCGCACCCGGACCGCCTGGACGGCGACGGCCCCGGCCGTACGGTCGGACGCTAGCGGAACCCCGGCGATCTGCAGCCCCAGGGCTGAGCAGGTGACCCAGACGACGGCGGCGGCCAGGGTCCCCCGGGTCGCGATCTGTTTGTGCAGCGCGAGCAGGTTGCTGAGCCGCACCATCGCCAGCGCCATCACGCCGAGGACCACGAAGATGAGCACGAAGACCCCGATGGTCGCCCCGACCTCCACCGCCTTGCCCATCGAGTCCGCGATGTACGACTGCGCGTCGGGCAGCAGCTCCCAGTCCAGTACGACGTTGAAGGGCCGCCCCAGGTACTCCACGAACCCCATGTCCAGCAGGTTCAGGACCACCATCGCCCCGAGCGCCGCCCCCGACAGCGCCGCCACCACCAGCCTGGGCCGCCGCGGCAACGCCAGCGCGACGGCCGCCCCGATGATGGCCTCCACGGGTATCCGCGTGACCCACCGGCCGGCCTCCAGCGTGGTCAGTCGGTTCGGCAGCAGCAGCGCACCGAGGACGAGGAGGGCGGCGAGGACGGTGACCGTCCACCGGGTGTTGCGGACGGCCCTGGGGTGCCGGTCGCGCCACCCGGCGAGGCGGGCGCGCAGACCGGCCTTGGGTGCCGTGTCCTCCGTGATGGTGTCGGCCGTATCCGGCTGCTGACGAACGCGCGTGAAGACAGGCACCCGAAGGTCCTTCCGTGCGAGACCCGTGGAAAGGCGGCGGGCCACGCTGGGGAGGCTACGCGGTCCACTTCAGGACCCGCTTGGCCCGCCGCCATTCCGTACGGGCTGCCTCGTCCCCCTGTTCAGGGGGACGAGGCAAACACCGGGCAAACGCCTGGTCAACGGCGCGACTGACGCCTTTCAAGGGGCGCCGCCAGCTGCCGGGCTTTCAGGAGCGCGGGCAACTGCACGTCTTTAGGGGCGCGGGGCGGTGTCGATCTGCGGCTCCGCCGCGTGGGCGCGACAAGCCACAACGGACCCGCACCCGCCACACGACCGGACCGGCCGAGCTCCTACGCGCCCCCCACGGCAGTGAGCAGCGCCAATGGGGCCGCCGCAGACCGAGACTCCCGCACACACGCGTGCGGATACGGCACCGGCTCCGCATGGGTGTCCCGCCCATACCCGGCAATGACTTCCGGAAGTCGATGCCCCGCGGCCGTCGCCGCGTCGACCAGGGCGTGGGCCACCGTACGGGCTTCGTCATGCAGCCCGTACCGCGCCAGCCCCAACGCGATCAGCGCGTTGTCGTGCGGCCACACCGAACCCCGGTGGTACGACAGCGGGTGATACGCCGCCTGGCCCGCGGCCAGCGTCCGTACACCCCACCCCGAGAAGAAGTCCGGCTCCAGCAGCCGCCGGCCCACCAGCTCGCCGTACTCCTTGTCCAGCAGCCCCGACCACAGCAGATGCCCGGCGTCCGAGGCCAGTGCGTCCACCTGGTTGCCCTCGCCGTCCAGAGCCAGCGCCGGGAAGGACCGGTCCGGCATCCAGAAGTCCCGCTGGAAACGGTCCCGCAGATCACCGGCCGCCTGCTCAAGAAGTGCCGCGTACACCTCGTCCTCCCAGACCGTGCGCGCGACCCACGCCGTGCGGCGCAGCGCGTCGTACGCGTACCCCTGGGCGCCGGCCGCCATCACGGCCCCGCTCGCCCGGGTCCCGTCGGCGGAGCAGATCGCGCCGGGGGAGTCCTTCCAGTTCTGGTTGGCGAGGCCGCCCTGGTCGGCGCGGTAGACGAGGTAGCCGCGGGAGGTGAGCCCGCCGTGGTCCAGCATCCAGCCGATCGCCGCACGCGCGTGGGGCTCCAGCCGGCGGGCGAGTGCCAGGTCCCCGGTCTGCTCGACGTACGCACCCAGCAGCACCAGGAACAGCGGCGTCGCATCAACCGACCCGTAGTAGCGCCCGAACGGCACCTGTCCGAAGTGCGCCAGCTCCCCGTGCCGCACCTCGTGCACGATCTTGCCGGGCTGGGACACCGAGTCCACGCTGGTCTCGGTCGCCTGGGTGGCGGCGAGGGCGGGCAGCGTGGCGGCGGCGAGCTGCGGGCGGTAGGGGAGGGCGAAGAGGGAGGTGAGCAGGGCGTCGCGGCCCAGCAGGGTCAGGAACCAGGGCGCACCGGCGGCCGGTACGCGCAGCTCCTCGCCGTCCGGGCCGGTCGCGGTGACCTGGAGCGAGGCCAGGTCAGCGAGACCGCGTGCGCAGGCCGCCGCCAGCTCGGGCCAGCCGGTCGGGAAGGGCACGCCTTCGGCGAACTCGCCCTCCAGCGCGAGGAGTTGGGCGTTGGCGGCGGCGGGCGAGTCGGGGATACGGGGGTTCTGCGCCGCTCCGTGCGGACGGGCGGCCACCCTCAGCGCCAGTTCCGCGGTGCCGTGCGGCTGAAGTTCCAGCGTCCAGACGAGGCGCCGGGCGCCCGTTCCCGTCTCCTCGACACCGTCCGGGGCGGGCTCGGCCGTCACCGTCGTACAGGAACGCCATTCGCCGCGCCGGTAGCTGAACTCCACTCCGTCGTCGAGGACCTGGCGGGAGCGGGTGGCGCCGATCTTGGTATAGGTGCGGTGGTCGGAGCGCAGCTCGAACTGGTCGGTGAAGTCGGCGTCCGCGGTGACCGCGAGGCGGATCGTGGTCGGCACCGGGCGGTTGCTGGTCACCCGCAGGGACTCGACGAACGCGCTGTCGCCGACGGCCTGTTCACGGAAGATCGTGTACGCGGGCGGCTCCTGGCGGCCGCCGCGCGGGACGAGGACACAGCGCGCCGTGTCGCCGTCCGTCACCGGTGTGAGCGACTCGGGCACCGCGCCGTCGACCGTCAGCTGCCAGCGGCTCAGATGCCGGGCGTCGCGTACGAATAACCCGTCGGGGGAGCCCGCCCCCCGCACGCCGCTGATGTCCCCGCCGTCGCCGACGGCCGCGAACGTCCCGCCGTGGACGAGCAGATGATGCCGGTCCGTCATGCCCGGTCGCCTCCCCTGACTTCCTTGTCGCTGCTGCCGACGTCACTTCTGTCGAACGTGCCGATGCCCGTGCGGGACACGCCGCGTCCGGGGCGCTCATGGAGCAGGTCCAGCGCGAGCGCGGCGGTCCAACCGAACCCCCTCGCGCCGCACGCCTCGCCGGTGAACGGGTCCACGTACTCGGCGAACCCGGAGGTGCCGGCGATGTCCAGGACGGCCTCCCGCAGCGCGTCGGCGCGCGACTGCTCGCCGTGCGTGCGCAGCCCGCGCTCCAGCAGCCAGCTCGTGTTGAACCAGGCCGGACCCCGCCAGTAGCGGTGCGGGTCGAAGGCCTCGCCGAGGAGGTCGTAGGAGGGGACCAGACGGGTCGCGCCGCCGAGGCCGAAGTGCGGGCCGCCTGCCGTGCGGACGAGGGCGGCGGCCGTCTCGCGCGGGAGCGTGGGCAGCAGGAGCGGGACGAGACCCGAGACGCTCCGCTCCCGGATGAGCTGCCCGCCGCGCACGTCCCGGCAGAAGAACATCCCCTCCGCCGGGTCCCAGAGTCTTTCGAGCAGCGCGCTCGTCAGCCGCTCCGCGCGCGCGTGGCGGGCCGTGCCCGGCGCGCCCAGCTCGTGCGCGATCCGGGCCAGGGCGTGCTCGGAGGCGATCAGCAGGGCGTTGAAGGACGGGTCCTCGACCGCGAACTCGGCGCCCCCGTCGGCGTAACCGCGATCGCGGTAGTCCGTCGCCAGCCGCACGTACCGCCCGTAGTCCAGATCCGTCGGCCGGTCCTCGGCGGCCCCGTGGTCGAGGTCGGCGCGGCGGAAGGAGCGGGGCGGGGCGGGGGTGATGCGGGCCAGGGGGGCGTCCCAGCAGGGGCTGTTGTCCATGCCCTGCTCCCAGGGGTGCACGACGGACGCCAGGCCGCCGCCGCCCAGGTCCCGGCGGTGCAGCAGATAGCGGTGCCAGGCTGCCAGCCGGGGGTACATCCGGGTGAGGAAGCCGCGCGCACGGGACAGCCCCGGGTCGGCGCAGTGCACCAGCCAGGCCGCCAGCGCGTGCACCGGTGGCTGCACGATGCCGGAGGTCTGTACGGTGCGCGGGGCGCCCGCGGCGCGCCCCGCGGTCGAGGAGCGCCAGAAGTCGGGGCTCGGGAAGTACGCGTCGAGCGGTACGGAGGGGTTGAAGACGATGTGCGGGATGCGCCCGTCCTCCCACTGGGCGGCGAGCAGCGTCTCCAGCTCCGTCTGGGCCCGTAACGGCGACAGGTGTCTCAGGCCGATCGCGATGAAGGCCGAGTCCCACGACCACTGGTGGGGGTACAGGCTGCGCGAGGGGACCGTGGACGCTCCCGTCCAGTTGTCCTCCAGTACCCGGGCGGCCCTGACGTGCAGCGAACCCGGCAAGGGGGGTGGATCGTATGCAATGGGGTGCTGTGCGGCACGGCTGGCGAGTTGGGCAGTGCGATCCACTCGGGGCTCCCCGAAAGACATGCGGTCGACCGGTTCGGTCGTAGCTACCGTAGAGTTACGTCTATTTAACACGCAAAACCCAGGATGTAATGCAAGCTTGAGAAACACAAGGGGGTGCGCATGACCGGACGGAGCCAGGCCAGCGCCGGAGATCTGCTCGAACTGGTGCGAAGCGGGCGTGCGACCACGCGCGGCGCGCTCCAGCAGGCCACCGGACTGTCCCGTGCCACCGTCGGCCAGCGCCTCGACCGGCTCTTCCGTGCGGGCTGGCTGCGCGAGGGCGCCGGCGGCCCGGTCGACTCGCCCCTCGGCGGCCGCCCCTCCATCACCCTGGAGTTCGACGACGAGCACGCGGTGGTCCTCGCCGCCGACCTCGACACCCGCCACGCCCGCGCCGCCGTCCTCACCCTGACCGGCGAGATCCTCGCCGAGCACTCCGGCACGCTCGTCATCGAGGACGGACCGGATGCCGTACTCGGTGAACTCGGCCGCTGGTTCGCCGAGTTGCTGGAGAAGGCCGGGCGGCGGGCGGAGCCGGTCTGCGGCATCGGACTCGCGGTGCCGGGGCCCGTCGACCGCGAGACCGGGCGGGTCGTGCAGCCGCCGATGATGCCCGGCTGGGACGGCTACGACATAAGAGGCCGCCTCGCCAGATCCTTCGGCGAGCACACCGGCGCCGGCCCCGTGCCGGTGCTGGTGGACAACGACGCGAACCTGATGGCGTACGGCGAGCAGCGCACGGGATACCCCGACTGCTCGGCGTTCGTGCTGGTCAAGGTGTCGACCGGCATCGGCGCCGGGGTCGTGGTCGACGGCTCGATCTACCGCGGCATCGACGGGGGCGCCGGCGACATCGGGCACATCCGGGTGGGCGCGGAGGCGCTGTGCCGGTGCGGGTCGTACGGCTGTCTGGCCGCCGTCGCGAGTGGTGGCGCCGTGGCGCGGCGGCTCGCGGAGGCCGGCGTCCCGGCCGCGTCCGGATCGGATGTGCGGGATCTGCTGGCGGCCGGGCATCCGGAGGCGGTCGGGCTCGCGCGGGAGGCGGGGCGGCAGGTCGGGGACGTGCTCGCCACCGTCGTCACGCTGCTCAACCCCGGGGTTTTGATGATCGCGGGAGATCTGGCCGGAACTGCATTCCTCACCGGCGTACGGGAGCTGCTGTACCAGCGGGCGCTGCCCCGCTCCACGGCCCACCTGGACGTCGTCACCTCGCGGCTCGGCGAGCGGGCCGGGCTGGTGGGAGCCGGTGCGCTGGTCGTGGAGTACCTGTACGCGCCGGAGCGGGTGGAGGAACGGCTGCTGGCGATGGGCATGTGACGTCCGCGTTCTGTCCCGGTTTCCGTCCCAGAACACGTCCGCATGGTGAAATCCGGCCCTCTGTGGGAGCGTGATTCTTGCCACCCTTGATAAGGGCTGCGCTCAGATGAGCGGATCTTGAGCGACTGCACTTCTCCAAGGGGTGGCACTCGGTGCCACCCCTTGATCGTTCATCGATCGAAATCAGACGTGCAGGATGTCCGCTCATCTGAGCGGAATCCCCCGCTCATGGGCGGTCATGCGTTCAAGAAGTGAAAACATCTACCCGTCACCGCTTGCCAAGCTTTGACTTTCGATCCGCTGGCGGACGACTGGTTACGGGCGCATGACACGCGAGTAGACGTACCCAGACGCCTTTGATCTGGGTATGTTCCTCGCCGTCAGGGCAGCCACCGCGTCCTCGAGGGAGTCGAGACCGTGTCGGAAAACAAAGAACCCCACGTAGCGAAGTTCGTTTACGACTTCACCGAGGGAAACAAGGACCTCAAGGACCTCCTGGGTGGCAAGGGCGCGAACCTCGCCGAGATGACCAACCTGGGACTCCCCGTTCCTCCTGGCTTCACCATCACGACAGAAGCCTGCAAGGTCTACCTCGACAGCGGCGAGGAGCCGGCGGCACTGCGTGACGAGGTGAGTGCGCACCTCGACGCCCTTGAGGCCCGTATGGGCAAGAAGCTCGGCCAGGCCGACAACCCCCTGCTCGTCTCGGTCCGTTCCGGCGCCAAGTTCTCGATGCCCGGAATGATGGACACGGTCCTCAACATCGGGCTCTCCGACCAGTCCGTGAAGGGCCTCGCCGAGCAGGCCGGCGACGAGCGGTTCGCCTGGGACTCCTACCGGCGCCTCATCCAGATGTTCGGCAAGACGGTCCTCGGCGTCGAGGGCGACCTCTTCGAGGACGCGCTGGAGGCGGCGAAGACGGCCAAGAAGGTCACCGTCGACACCGAGCTGGAGGCGGCCGACCTCAAGAAGCTGGTCACCAAGTTCAAGAAGATCGTCAAGACCGAGGCCGGCCGGGACTTCCCGCAGGACCCGCGCGAGCAGATGGACCTCGCCATCAAGGCGGTCTTCGACTCCTGGAACGGCGACCGCGCCAAGCTCTACCGCCGCCAGGAGCGCATCCCGCACGACCTCGGCACGGCCGTCAACGTCTGTTCCATGGTCTTCGGCAACCTCGGCCCCGACTCCGGCACGGGCGTCGCCTTCACCCGCGACCCCGCCTCCGGCCACCAGGGCGTCTACGGCGACTACCTGCAGAACGCGCAGGGCGAGGACGTGGTCGCGGGCATCCGCAACACCGTCCCGCTCGCGGAGCTGGAGCAGATCGACAAGAAGTCGTACGACCAGCTGATGCAGATCATGGAGACCCTGGAGAACCACTACAAGGATCTCTGCGACATCGAGTTCACCATCGAGCGCGGCCAGCTGTGGATGCTGCAGACCCGCGTCGGCAAGCGCACGGCGGGCGCGGCCTTCCGTATCGCCACACAGCTCGTGGACCAGGGGCTGATCGACGAGACCGAGGCCCTGCAGCGCGTCAACGGCGCCCAGCTCGCGCAGCTGATGTTCCCCAAGTTCGACGAGGAGGCCAAGGTCGAGCAGGTCGGCCGGGGCATCGCGGCCTCTCCGGGTGCGGCGGTCGGCAAGGCCGTCTTCGACTCGTACACCGCGGTGAAGTGGTCGCGCTCCGGCGAGAAGGTCATCCTGGTCCGCCGGGAGACCAACCCCGACGACCTCGACGGCATGATCGCCGCCGAGGGGATCCTGACCTCGCGCGGCGGCAAGACCTCCCACGCGGCCGTCGTCGCGCGCGGCATGGGCAAGACCTGTGTCTGCGGCGCCGAGGAGCTGGAGGTCGACACCAAGCGGCGCCGGATGACCGTGCCCGGCGGGCATGTCGTGGAGGAGGGCGACCTCATCTCCATCGACGGCTCCAGCGGCAAGGTCTACCTGGGCGAGGTCCCGGTCGTGCCCTCCCCGGTCGTCGAGTACTTCGAGGGCCGGATGCACGCCGGAGCCAACGACGCCGACGAGCTCGTCGAGGCCGTGCACCGGATCATGGCGTTCGCCGACCGCAAGCGCCGCCTGCGGGTACGCGCCAACGCGGACAACGCCGAGGACGCGAACCGCGCCCGTCGCTTCGGCGCCCAGGGCATCGGCCTGTGCCGTACGGAGCACATGTTCCTCGGCGACCGCCGTGAGCTGGTGGAGAAGCTGATCCTGGCCGACACGGACGCCGAGCGCGAGGAGTCCCTGAAGGAGCTGCTGCCGCTGCAGAAGCAGGACTTCGTCGAGCTGTTCTCGGCGATGGACGGCCTGCCGGTGACGGTCCGCCTCCTCGACCCGCCGCTGCACGAGTTCCTGCCGGACATCACCGAGCTCTCGGTCCGCGTCGCCCTCGCCGAGTCCCGCAAGGACCCGCACGAGAACGAGCTGCGGCTGCTGCAGGCGGTCCACCGCCTGCACGAGCAGAACCCGATGCTGGGCCTGCGCGGCGTACGCCTCGGCCTGGTCATCCCCGGTCTGTTCACCATGCAGGTACGGGCGATCGCCGAGGCCGCGGCCGAGCGGAAGAACGCCAAGGGCGACCCGCGGGCGGAGATCATGATCCCGCTCGTCGGCACGGTCCAGGAGCTGGAGATCGTCCGCGAGGAGGCCGACCAGGTCATCGCGGAGGTCGAGGCGGCGACGGGCACGCAGCTCAAGCTGGCCATCGGCACGATGATCGAGCTCCCGCGTGCGGCCCTCACGGCCGGTCAGATCGCGGAGGCGGCGGAGTTCTTCTCCTTCGGCACCAACGACCTCACCCAGACGGTGTGGGGCTTCTCCCGGGACGACGTGGAGGCCTCGTTCTTCACGGCCTACCTGGAGAAGGGCATCTTCGGGGTGTCGCCCTTCGAGACGATCGACAAGGACGGCGTGGGCTCGCTGGTCGCGGCCGCGGTGAAGGCGGGCCGCGAGACCCGTCCCGACCTGAAGCTCGGCGTCTGCGGCGAGCACGGCGGTGACCCGGAGTCGGTCCACTTCTTCCACGAGGTGGGTCTCGACTACGTCTCCTGCTCGCCGTTCCGGATCCCGGTGGCCCGCCTGGAGGCGGGGCGCGCGGCCACGCAGTCCGCGGGCAGCGACCACCGGTAGGCCCTACGGCCGCAAAAGCCCCGGAGCCGCCGCCCGTCCCCGACCCTCACTACCGATGGGCGGCGGCTCCGGATCACCAAAGGAGGGGCGGCACCTTGTGCGGAGGTGCCGCCCCTTCGGGCTGCTCAGAGGGCGTTCTGCGTGTTCACCGGCCCGACCTGGAAGAGGTGGGAGCAGATCGTCCAGGGAGCCGGGACCAGGACCGCGTCGAACGAGGCCGGGGGATAGACCCGCAGATAGGTGCCGGTGCGCAGGCAGGGCCCGCCGATGGGGCCGTTGGTCGTGCGGATGACCGCGGAGGCGGAGTGGGCGGGGGCGAGTACGACAGTGGCGTAGGGCCGGCCGCTGTGCGTGGCCGCCGGGCCGATCTGCCGGTGCGCCGGGTCCAGGGCGCTGACGCCCGGATAACCGCGCAGGGTGCAGCTCGTCGTACTGGTGTTGGTGAACCGGATCGGCCAGTACACCGAGCCCGCCGCGCCCTCCTTGCGCCCCATGGAGAGGTAGAGGTCGCTCACGGCGCAGGTACGCGGTCCGTGCGCCGCCGTCCCCGCTGCCGCCGTCGCGCTCCATGCCGCTCCTGCGCCCGCGAGCCCGAGGAGGCCGGCGGACAGGAGGGCGGCTATACCGGGTCGGGGACGTCGCTGAGAGTGAACAAACATGGCATATCCGCCTCCGTCGGGCGAATGGGTGAATGTGGCTGTTCTGTTGGATGAGTGCCCAGCGGAAAAAGTTGTACCGGATGGCTGCCGAACCCCCTCGGACGACATGCCCGGAGCCCTCTCCTACGCTGGGAAGCACCGCACGCGAAGGGAGCCCACCCATGTCCGGCTGGAACGAGAAGGCCGTCCCCGACCAGAGCGGGCGCATCGCCGTCGTCACCGGGGCCAACAGCGGACTCGGGTACGTCGTCGCGCGGGAACTGGCGCGCAGAGGGGCGCGGGTGGTGCTCGCGTGCCGGAGCGAGGTGCGGGGAAACGCGGCGGCGGACCGGATCGTGGCCGAAGTTCCGGGAGCGATAGCGGAGTTCGCGCGGCTCGATCTCGGGGACCTGGGCTCCGTACGGGAGTTCGCGGAGTCGTACCGCTACGACTACCTCGACCTGCTGGTCGACAACGCCGGGGTGATGGCGCTGCCCTACGGGACCACGGCCGACGGGTTCGAGACGCAGTTCGGGGTCAACCACCTCGGGCACTTCGCGCTCACCGGGCTGCTGATGCCCACACTGCTCGCCACTCCCGGCGCCCGCGTCGTGAGCGTCTCCAGCGGGATGCACGCGGTGGCCAACATCGACATCGACGACCTCAACAGCGAGCGCCGGTACCGGCGTTGGATCGCGTACGCCCGGTCCAAGACCGCCAATCTGCTCTTCGTCCACGAACTCGCACGCAGGCTCGCGGCACACGGCGCGGACGTGCTGGCGGCCGCGGCCCATCCCGGGTACGCGGCCACCAACCTGCAGGGGGCCGCGCCCCGCATCGAGGGGCGCAGGCTGGCCGGGCGGGTGGTGGAGCTCGGCAACCGGGTCGTCGCGCAGTCCGCCGAGGCCGGCGCGCTGCCCGTCCTGTACGCGGCCACGGCGCCGAATGTCCGGCCGGACTCCTTCACCGGACCGTCGTTCATGATGTGGCGCGGCGCGCCCGCCCCGTCCTGGCGGGCGCCGTGGACGCTCAACGACGCGGCGGGGGAGCAGCTTTGGGCCGCATCCGAGCGGCTCACCGGGGTGGAGTACGACGCGTTGAAGGTGTGACCGGCACACCTGCGAGCTTTCGTGTTGCGGGCCTCCGTGCTCGATGCGACGGTTGTCCAGGGGGCGATGCCGACGGCCTGGCGAAGGGAATCCTTGCAGGTCACGGCAGTACACGTCGATCCACACGACCGATCCGCGCCCCCTTTGTCAGGCGCTGACTCTCCGTGTCCCGACGCGTGTCCACGAACGGGGGGAACAGCGCACAGAAAGCGGGAAATTCAATGGCGAACGGACCCATGGACAGGCGCGCCTTCGGCGAGCACCCCGACCGGCCCCACCCCCGATTCGAAGGACAGGGAGCGGAGTACACCGGCCGGTACGTGGTGTTGCTCGACCAGAGCAACCAGGAGAGCGGGTTGAACGCGCTGCGTTCCTCCGCAGACATCGCGTCCGTCGAACGTGTCCGCGGAACCGACGTCGAGAACGTCGCCGAACTCCTGGAGCGCCCTGACGTCTCGGTGCACTTCGAGGAACTCGGCGCGGCCGTGGTCGAGGTACGGCCCGAGCAGCGTCATGCGCTGGTGACCACGGCGGAGCGGGAGTCCTCGATCATCGCGGCGGAGCCGGAGCGCAAGGTGTACGCCTTCCCGGTCACCGCCCCGACGCAGGCGCCGACCGAGTTCTACCCGGCCTACCGCAGTGACGAGGACGTGGTCGGCCGCCACTCCAGGGCCGAGATGGCCGCCGCCCAGGGCCCGGCCTGGGACGAGCAGAGCTGCACCTGGGGCCTGCAGGCGATCCGGGCCCACTTGTCCCAGCTGACCGGACGCGACGTGAAGATCGCCGTGCTGGACACCGGCGTGGACACCGACCATCCGGACTTCGCCGGCCGTATCGAGGCGACGGCCTCGTTCGTCCCCGGCGAGCCCGTCAAGGACGGCCACGGCCACGGCACGCACTGCATCGGCACCGCCGCCGGCCCGGCCCACCCCCAGCAGGGACCCCGCTACGGCGTGGCCTGTGAGGCCCGGATCCTCGCGGGGAAGGTGCTCAACAACCAGGGCACCGGCAGCGACGGCCAGATCCTGGCGGGGATGGCCTGGGCCGTGGCCCACGGCGCGAAGGTGATCTCCATGTCGCTGGGCGCGGCGGTCCAGCCGGGTGAGCTCTTCCCGCAGACGTACGAGAGGCTGGCCCAGCGCGCGATGGAGCGCGGGACGGTGATCGTCGCCGCCGCGGGCAACGAGAGCCACCGGCCGACGGACGTCAGGCCCGTGGGCCGGCCCGCCAACTGTCCCTCCATCCTCGCGGTGGGCGCGCTGGACAAGGCCATCAGGACGACGTTCTTCTCCAACGCCGCCATCAACGGGCAGGGCGGCGAGGTCGACATCGCCGCCCCCGGCTGGCAGGTGATCTCCGCCAAGCCCGGCGGCGGGCAGCAGGAGATGAGCGGCACCAGCATGGCCACCCCGCACGTCGCGGGCGTCCTGGCACTGCTCGCCCAGGCGAACCCCAACGCCTCCGCGAAGGAGCTGTGGGACGCGCTGCGGGCCGGTGCCTACCCGCTGATGCAGTCGAGCAAGGACGTCGGCGCGGGCCTCCTCCAGGCCCCGTGACCGAGTCGTCCCGCTCCGCTCCGGTCGGGGTCGTCCTCGCGGTCGACCCCGACCGGTTCGCGGAGGTCGTCGAGGCCCTGCGGCGGGCCGGGCTCACGGTCACGGGCGAGCAGCCGATCCTCGGCACGCTCTCCGGCACCGTCGCGGAGGACGGGATCCCCGCCCTGGAAGCGGTCGACGGCGTGGATGCCGTCGACAGGGAACTCACCGTCCAACTCCCGCCTCCGGACGAGCCGATCCAGTGACCCCACCGCTCAGGCCGTCGCGCCGCTGTCCACCACCAGGTCCGTGCCCGCCTCTGCCGTCGTCGGGAGGTGGCTGAGGCGCAGGGTGGCCCGCACGTGTTCGACGTGGTCCGCCTCTGTCGTGCGGGCGGGCTGTTTGCGTGATCTGCCGGTCAGGCTGTGGCTCCGCTGTCGACCACGAGGTCCGTGCCGACCACCGACGCCGCGTCGTCCGAGGCCAGGTACAGGACCGCTGCGGCGATCTCCCTCGTGGCCGAGATGCGGCCGAGGGGCAGGGTGGCGTCGGCCCGGACGGCCCGGTCCGCCTCCGTCTCGCCGGGGCGCAGGGACATCGGGGTGTCGGTGGCGCCGGGGCTGACCACGTTGATGCGGACGCCGTCGCGGATGTGGTCGAGGGCGGCGCCCTTGCTGAGGGCGGTGACGGCGGCCTTGGAGGCGGCGTACGCGGTGGCCCCGGGGATGCGGGCGTGCGCACCGAAGGTGGAGGCGACGTTCACGATCGCGCCGCCGGACGGCTGGGTGCGCATCTGGCGGATCTGGGCCCGGAGGGCGAGGAAGACACCGGTGACGTTGATGTCGAGCTGGGTGTGCCAGTCGGCCTCCGGCAGGTCGGCGAGCGGGCCGCCCCGGAACACGCCCGCGTTGTTGACCGCCACGTCGAGCGAGCCGAAGGCTTCGACGGCCGCCTCCACCAGCGCCTGGTTGTCGGCGGCGGCCGACACGTCGGCGGTGACCGCCAGCGCCTTGCCGCCCTGGTCCTCGATCAGCCGGACCGTCTCGTCGAGCGGTTCCCTCCGGCGTCCCGCCACGACGACCCGGGCGCCCTCCGCCGCGAACGCGAGCGCGATCGCCCGTCCGATGCCGGAGCCCGCGCCGGTGACAAGCGCGGTCCGGTCCACGAAGCGTCCGCCGGTGGTGTGAGCAGTGCTGGTCATGATCTCCCCTTTTCTTGACCGATCGGTTCAGTATGGAGGCGTAGAAAACGCCCCTCGGAGGGAAGGGCGTTCCCGGAGTCTCAGTCGAGCAGGGCCAGTGCCTGCTCCGCCGCGTCCCGGACCCTGGCCGGATCGGCGGACGCCTTGCCGACCACCCGCAGGCCCTGCAGCAGTACGAGCAGCATGCGGGCGAGGGTCAGCGGATCGCGGCCGGCGGGCAGCTCGCCCTGGGCCTGCGCGCGGACCAGGGCCGAGTGCAGCACGGTTTCGAGATGGTCCCAGTTGCGTTCGACGCGCCGGGCGGCCGCCGGGTCGTGCGGGGCGAGTTCGCTCGCCGTGTTGGTCACCAGGCAGCCGTTCAGGCGCAGTTGCTCGTCGGCCGCCTCGGTGGCGTAGCGCCGGACGAGCGCCCGTACGGCGGGCAGGGCCGGCCCCGGCTGGGACAGCTCCCGCACGATCGGCGGGAGCCCCGCCCGGTCGTAGCGCTCCAGCGCTTTCAGGTACAGCTCGTGTTTGCTGCCGAAGGTGGCGTAGATGCTGGCGCGCCCGATGCCGAGATGGTCCACCAGGTCGGCCATCGACGTCGCCTCGTAGCCGCGCTGCCAGAACAGCTCCACGGCTGCCTGCAGCACGGCGTCCGGATCGAACTCCTTGGTCCTGGCCATGTGGTGCAGCCTAGATCCAACGAGAACGAACGGTCAAGAAAACCCGAGGCGGGAGCTTACGCGGCCCGCACCTCGTACGTCGCGATCCGCACCGACTCGTCGTCCAGGCACTGCCCCGACAGCAGGTCGAACCGCTGCTTCAGCAGGGGCGAGGCGACGAACGGGCGGCCCTGGTGAGTGCCCGTCAGGCCACGGGAGAGAACCGCCGCGCCGCCGAAGGGGTCGCGGTTGTCGATGGCGTACAGCTCGCCGTTGCGGTCCCGGAACAGGGCGACCTGGCGGCCGTCGGGCAGCAGCGCGGCCACTCCGCGGCCGGGGACCAGCTGGTTCAGTTCACAGACCGCGAACCAGTCGTTCCCCAGCCGCAGTTCGACCTTCAGGTCGGTGGTCTCGGGTGCCAGGGTCATCGCTGGGCGCTTCCTTCCAGGAGGTCTTCAGAGGGGCGCATGCCGATGGACAGCAGCGGCAGGTCGGGCTTGATCTGGTCGCGCTCCGGGACGAAGCCCACGACCGGGTCCGGGGTGTCGGGGGCGTTCACGAAGGACACGAACCGGGCGAGCTTGTCCGGGTCGTTGATGGTGGTCGCCCACTCGTCGGCGTAGTTCGCCACGTGGTCCGCCATCAGGGACTCCAGCTCCTCGCAGATGCCGAGGGAGTCCTCCACCACCACGTCGCGTACGTGGTCCAGGCCGCCGGGGAGGCGCTCCAGCCAGGTCGAGGTGCGCTCCAGACGGTCGGCGGTGCGGATGTAGAACATCAGGAACCGGTCGATCAGGCGGATCAGTTCGGCATCGGTCAGGTCCTGCGCGAGGAGGTCCGCGTGGCGCGGGGTGGCGCCGCCGTTGCCGCCGACGTAGAGGTTCCAGCCGCCCGCGGTGGCGATCACGCCGAAGTCCTTCGACTGGGCCTCGGCGCACTCGCGGGCGCAGCCGGAGACCGCCGACTTGAGCTTGTGGGGGGAGCGGAGCCCCCGGTAGCGCAGCTCCAGGTCGATCGCCATGCGGACGGAGTCCTGGACGCCGTAGCGGCACCAGGTCTGGCCCACACAGGACTTGACGGTGCGCAGCGCCTTTCCGTAGGCGTGCCCGGACTCGAAGCCCGCGTCCACCAACCGGGCCCAGATCAGCGGGAGTTGCTCGACCCGCGCGCCGAACATGTCGATCCGCTGGCCACCGGTGATCTTCGTGTAGAGGCCGAAGTCACGGGCGATCTCACCGATCACGATCAGGCCCTCGGGGGTGATCTCACCGCCGGGGATGCGCGGGACGACCGAGTACGAGCCGTTCTTCTGCAGGTTGGCGAGGAAGTGGTCGTTGCTGTCCTGCAGGGCCGCCTGCTCGCCGTCCAGGACGTAGCCGCTCGCGCCGATCGTCGGGGCGAGGGAGGCGATGATCGAGGCGACGGCCGGCTTGCAGATCTCGCAGCCGTCGCCGCCCTTGGCGCCGTCGCGGCCGTAGCGGTCCAGCAGGTCCTGGTAGGTGTTGATGCGCAGGGCGAGGACGATCTCGTAGAGCTCCTCGCGGGTCTGCGAGAAGCAGCCGCACAGGCCCTTGTCGACCTCGACGCCGGACGCCTCCAGCTCGGCCGTGACCAGCTGGCCCAGCACCTTGACGCAACTGCCGCACGTCGTACCGGCCTTGGTGCACTTCTTGACCTCGGGCACAGTGGTGCAGTTGTGCTCGGTGACGGCGCCGCGGATGGTCCCCTTGCGGACGTTGTTGCAGGAGCAGATGATCGCGTCGTCCGGCAGCGCGGTCGGGCCGAGCTGCGCCGACTCGCCGGCGCCGGCGGGCAGCACCAGCGACTCGGGCGTGACCGGCGGCACCGAACCGGTGAAGGCCTTCAACGTGCCGTACGCCTCCGCGTCGCCGACCAGGATGCCGCCGAGCAGCGTGCCGTCGCGGCCGATGACCAGCTTCTTGTACAGGCCCGCGCGGGAGTCGGAGTAGACGACGTCCAGGCAGTCCTCGGTGGTGCCGTGCGCGTCGCCGAAGGAGGCCACGTCCACGCCGAGCAGCTTCAGCTTGGTGGAGAGGTCGGCGCCGGTGAACGTCAACTGCTCGGTCTCGTCCTCGGCGATCGTCGCGGCGGCCGTCTCGGCCTGCTCGTAGCCCGGGGCGACCAGGCCGTACACCCGGCCGTCGCAGGCCAGCGCGCACTCGCCGATCGCGAAGACATGCGGGTCGGAGACGGTACGGCACTGCTCGTCGACGGTGATGCCGCCGCGCTCGCCGACCGTCAGGCCCGAGGCGCGGGCCAACTGGTCGCGGGGGCGGACACCGGCGCTGAACACCACCAGGTCGGTGGCGAGTTCGGAGCCGTCGGAGAGCTTCATGCCGGTGACGGCACCGTCCTCGCCGACGACGATCTCCTGGGTGCCGACGCCCGTGTGGACGGTCAGGCCCATCTCCTCGATGGTGCGCAGGAGCGCGGCGCCGCCGCCCTCGTCCACCTGCACCGGCATCAGCCGCGGCGCGAACTCCACGATGTGGGAGGTGAGTCCGAGCCCCTTCAGCGCACCGGCCGCCTCAAGGCCGAGCAGACCGCCGCCGACCACCGCACCGGTCGTCGCCTTCGTCCTCGCGTACTCCTCGATCGCGAGCAGGTCCTCGATCGTGCGGTAGACGAAACAGCCCTCGGCGTCCTTGCCCGGGACCGGCGGTACGAAGGGGTACGAGCCGGTGGCCAGGACGAGGGTGTCGTACGCGAAGATCTTGCCGGACTTCGCCGTGACCGTCTTCGCCTCGCGGTCGACCGTCTCGGCCGGGTCGCCGACGTACAGCTCGATGCCGTGGTCGTTGATGAACTCCATGTCGGTCATGGAGAGCTCATCGGGCGTCCTGCCCGAGAAGTACGAGGTGAGCGCCACTCGGTCGTACGCCGGACGCGGCTCCTCGCACAGCACGACCACGCGGTGCGTGGCGGTCAGGCCGCGCGCGGCGAGCGCTTCGAGGAAGCGCTGGCCGACCATGCCATGGCCGACGAGCACGATCGTGGGGGTAGCCCCCGGGGTGGCGGACATCAGGAGCCTCCATCGTTGGTGAGCAGGTGGAGCAGAGGGGCACCGTCGGCGGGGAGCGGCTCTGCCCCCTCCCAGGCGCGGGCGAGTGCGCCGACGGTGCCGAGTTCGCCGACGAGGACCCCGCCGACCAGGCGGTCGTCGCGGACGACGACCTTGCGGTAGGTGCCACGGGTGGCGTCGGCCAGCTGGACGACGTCGTCGCCGGGCCGGGCCTCCGTCTCGCCGAACGCGGCGAGGTCGAAACTTCCCAGGGGAGCGTCGTGCCCGGCGAGCGTGAGCCGGGTCAGCGCACGGGTGCCGGTGTAGCGGGCGCTCGTGCGGCCGGACAGCAACTCGGCGAGGACTTCCGCCTGTTCGAGCGCCGGGGTGGCCAGCCCGTACACCTCGCCGTCGTGCTGGGAGCAGTCGCCGATGGCCCGGATGTGCGGGTCGGAGGTGCGCAGCTCGTCGTCGACGACGATCCCCTTGCGCACGTCGAGGCCGGCGATCTGCGCGAGGCCCACGCGGGGGTGCACCCCGCAGGCGAGCACCACCAGGTCCGCGTCGAGGGCGTACCCGTCGTGCATCTCGACCGAGCGGACCGCGCCGCCCACGCAGCGCACGTCGCGCACCCGGCACTCGGTGTGGATCTCGACGCCGAGGTCCTTCAGGTGCCGCTGCACGAGCTTCGAGGCGCTCGGGTCGAGCTGGCGCTCCATGAGCCGCTCGCCCTGCTGGGCGAGGACGACCTGGGCGCCGCGCCGGGCGAGCGCGCGGGCCGCGGAGACCCCGAGGAGCCCACCGCCGATGACGACCGCCTTCACCCCCGGCCGTACGGCCTTCGAAAGTCCCAGGCAGTCGTCCATGGTCCGGAACGCGTGCACGCCCTCGGGCAGCACGTGGTCGGGGGTGAACAGTCCGCGCAGGGGCGGGAGCACCGGGTTGGAGCCGGTGGCCAGGACCAGCGTGTCGTATGCGATCTTCGAGCCGTCCGCGCACTCGACGGTCCGCTCGTCGCGGTCGATGCCGGTGACCCGGGCGCGGGTCAGCTCCGCGGGCGCCGGCAGCGCGATCACCTCGGGGCTGTACCGTCCCGCCAGCACCTCGGCGAGAAGCACCCTGTTGTACGGGCGGTGCTCCTCCTCGCCGATCACCGTCACGGGTGTGCCGAGCTCACCGAGCCGCCGGGCGAGCCGGACGCCCGCGAGCCCGGCGCCGATCACCACCACACGCGTATTCGAGGTCATGTCCAGGAGCGTGCGATGCCGGTGTTACCCGGCAGCATCACATCTGTTTCCCGCGAGGAACGCTGCCCTCAGCTGAGCCTCGCCGAGGGTGTGAGGGTTCGGAGTGCAGGTCGGGGGCGTGATGTGAGGTGGGGGTGCCGACGGCCTCGGCACTGCCGCCCGCCGGGTTCCGTGCAGGCACCATCGTCTACGACGCCCTGGTCACGGGCAGCCCGAAAACGGGTGGGGAGCGTTCCGCTCGTTCCTCTACGGTGACCTGATGGCGACCCAGGTGATCGTGCTCAACGGCGGCTCCAGCTCCGGCAAGTCGGGGATCGTGCGATGTCTGCAGGCGGTCCTGCCCGAGCCGTGGCTGGCCTTCGCGATCGACACGTTCGTCGAGTCGACGCCCGCGTCCATGCAGGCCGCGCTCGTCTCGCCGGACGGTGCGGTGAACGTGGGACCGGAGTTCCGGATGCTGCAGGACGCCTGGCGGGAGGGCGTCGCGGCGACCGTCCGCGCGGGCGCTCCGGTCATCGTCGACGACGTGTTCCTCGGCGGCGGGGAGTCCCAGGAGGGCTGGCGGAAGGCCCTGTCCGGTCTGGACGTTCTGTGGGTCGGGGTGCGCTGCGAGGCCGCGGTGGCCGCGGGCCGGGAGATCGCGCGGGGAGACCGGGCGCGGGGGATGGCCGAGCAGCAGGCGGAGCTGGTCCACCGGGATGTGGAGTACGACGTCGAGGTGGACACCACGCACACGGAGTCGCTGGAGTGCGCGCGGACCATCGCGGAGGCGGTGCTCAGCGGCTCGCGGTGAGGTGTGCGCGGACGACGTTCGCGTGGCCGGTCGATCGGTGATGGTCCGGCGTCGAGGTGGGCATCACGCGCCCGGAGTGGCTGGACCGTGCGCGGACCATCGCGGAGGCGGTGCTCAGCGGCTCGCGGTGAGGTGCGCGAACACCACCACGTTCCCCTCGTAGCCGGTCGACCGCGAATACCCCCCGCCGCAGGTGATCACCCGCAGCTCGGGGCGGTCCGCGGGGCCGTACACCTTCTCGTCGGGGAAGTGCGCGGCGTCGTACACCTCGACCGCGTCCACCGAGAAGAGCGCCGTGCTGCCGTCCCGCCGGTCCACCTCGATGCGGCTGCCCTTCTTCAGGGCGCCGAGGTCGTAGAAGACGGCGGGGCCGTCGGCGTTGTCGACATGGCCCGCGACGACGGCGGTGCCCCTCTCCCCGGGGGTGGTGCCGGCCTCGTACCAGCCCGCGAGGTTGCGCTTCGCGGCGGGCGGCACGTCGAGGCTGCCGGACCGGGTGAGCGCGAGGCCCATGAGGGGGGCGTCGACATGGATCGACGGGATGCGGATGCGGTCGGGCGGGGACGGCGGCAGCGCGGGCGCACCGCGCGGCTGGCCGCCCTGGCCGGTGCGGGCCGCCTGCGCGGCGGACGGCTGCGGCGGGGCGTGCGTCCCCGCGCCCCCACCGAGCAGCCACGCGCCGGAGCACAGGGCGACCACGGTGACGGTCCCTATCGCGCCGTTGCTGACTCTGCGCACGCGAGCCTCCTACCTGACTCGAGCGGTCGTACCCGGCCCCCTCCGAGCCGCGAGGGGCATCGGACCCGGAGGGGGAGGGACATGCGGTACCGGTGGACGGACAGCGGAGGGTGTCCGTCAGATCCCGTCGCCTCTCGCCCGGCGATGCAGGAGCCAGGTACCGCCCGCGGCGGCGACGGCGAGAGCCGCCACGCCGGCCGCGGTCTGCACGGGATCGGGGCCCAGGGCGCCGCCGACCCCCGTCTTCACACTGCCGTGGGGCTCCTGCGCGTGGCCCGCGGTCAGGGTCACCACCAGGTCGCCCGTGACCTGCCGGTCGCCCTCGGCGCACTTCGCGACGATCTCGTACGTCCCCGGCTGCGCGCTGGGCGGCACGCGGAACTGCCCGACCGCCTCGCCGTCGTGCGCACTCGGCGCCAGGGTGAAGACACCGGCCCCCACCGCTCCGGCGTCGCCCGTCGCCGCACCCTCCGTGCCGCACTCCGCGGTGTTCACCGTGACCTGGGTGCCCGGCACGGCCTGGGACGGGAACACCTCCAGACCTCCGCCGCCACCGTCGTCGTCGGCGTACGCGGGCGCGGCCACGAAGCCCGCGGCTGCGACGGCGAGGGCGGTACCGGTCAGCAGACGGGCGGTACGTCGCATCTATGCTCCTCCGAGCTCTCTTCGGTGTCCCTGCCCTTCCGAGGTAAGTGCCAGCTGCGCGAGCCCGCTTCCTGAAGGTCTGTCAGAAATGCGGTGAATGGGTGTCAGATCCGGGTGCGGCGTGGTCCCTCGGGCGGACTTTCAGCAGGTCACCGGCGTATGGCGGAGGCTGCACGGAACAGCACCCGATGGGCGCAGGGGTGCGCGTGTGAACGGGTGACCCCGGTGATCGCGGCAGCCACCGTGACCGGAAGGAAGGTTGTTCTTGACCTCAAGAAAGATTGAGGTACGAGGCTGGGCCGCATGCAGATCACAGATGCACCCCTCGATACCGAAGCCCCGCTCGCCGTGACCCTCGTCGTCGGCAGCAACCGGCACGGCCGCTTCGGCCCTGTCGTGGCCGACTGGCTCCTGGACCGTATGCGCGACCGCGACGACCTGCTCCCCGAGGTCGTCGACGTGGCCGAAGCGGACCTGCCCACGACCTTCGCCCCGACCGCCGAGGCGATGGCGGCGCGCTCCTCGGTCACCCCGAAACTCGCGGCCGCGGACGCCTTCGTCGTCCTCACCCCCGAGTACAACCACTCCTTCCCGGCCGGCCTCAAGAACCTCATCGACTGGCACTTCACCGAATGGCAGGCCAAGCCCGTCGCCCTCGCCTCCTACGGCGGCGTCTCGGGCGGCCTGCGCGCGGTCGAACACCTCCGCCAGGTCTTCGCGGAACTCCACGCGGTGACGATCCGCGACACGGTGTCCTTCCACAACGCGGGGGCGTCCTTCGGCGAGGGCCGCCTCAAGGATCCGTCCGGCCCGGAGGCGGCGGCGAAGGTGATGCTGGATCAGCTGGTGTGGTGGGGGAGGGGGTTGCGGGAGGCGCGGGAGAGGCGGCCGTACGGGGGGTAGGCGTACCGGTGCAGTGCGGTACAGAAGCCGCGGTGCGCGCGGCGGGGGACGGCGACATGTTCGGCCGCGGACTGCTCATCGTTCGCGAGATCGCCGACCGGTGGGGTGTCCACGGGCTCGGCGTCGGCAAAGCCGTGTGGTGCGAACTGGATGTCGTACGCCAGGTACGCCCGGCCTACTGCCGTGACCCCGACAACCCCCCCGCCCCAGAGGAGGACGACGATGGCCGAACCACTCAAGGCCTTCGTCAACGGCGTCGAGGTCCCCAGCAGCATCCCCGACATCCGCGCCGCGCTCTCCGAAGAGCGGCGCGAGGAATTCGACCGGGCCATCAACGAGGCCGGTGTGCACGACATCCACGCCGTCATGCGGCACTGGATGCCGGAGGTCGTTCCCGGCCCGGAGGCCGAGGCGCTGCTGGGGCGTCTCGCCGCTGTCGAGGTCGAGCGGCGGGGCGCCGCCTGAGCTGTGCAGGCGTCACGGATGGCGGCGGTCGTTGCGGGCTCTGCCTGCTGCCGTGCCCGGCAGATCAGCGTGATATCTTTTTCTGAAAGTGTATATACGAATCCGGGAGGCGTCATGTCCCGCACCGTGATCGACCTTGACGACGAGGCTCTCGCCGAGGCCGCCCGCCACCTGGGAACGAGCACGAAAAAGGACACGGTCAATGCCGCGCTCCGGGAGATCGCGGACAGACGGCGGCGTGCGGCCGCAGTGGAGCGGATGCGTCAGATGGTGGCTGAGGGGGAGATCGACTTCTCGGTCATTGAGAAGCCCGCCGACGCCGCCCGTACCACGCCCGAGTCGGCCTCTGGAGCGGAGCACCACGCGGCGTGAGCGAGGCCTTCCTCATCGACACCAGTGCCTTGATCCGTTTCTACCGCGGTCGGACCGGCGCGGAGTGGGACCAGCTCGTGGGCTCCGGCCTGGTCGGGCTGTGTGAGCCCGTGCGGCAGGAGTTTCTTCGCGCGGTCGGAGGGCGTCCGGCGTATTACGAAGCGGACGGGCTGCTCCGGGAGACGTTTCCGTACTACCCAATGCGTGACACGGCCTGGGAGGACACCGCTGCGCTCCAGCGGGACCTTGCTGATCGGGGTTGGCATCAGTGTGCGAGTCCTGTGGATCTGGTGGTCGCCGTCACCGCTCAGCACCACAAACTCACCTTGTTGCACCAGGATTCCGACTTCGAGACCATCGCCCGCGTCACGGGACAGCCGGTGCGTCGGATCGTCGACTGACAGGCGCATGGGGCGACGGCCGCCCCGGCCCGAAGACCGAGGCGGCCGCATCGTGCAACCGGTGCAAACTCAGTTCACGTTGACGGCACTCCAGGCTGCCGCCACCGCGTTGTACTCCGTACTCCCGGCGCCGTAAAGGTCCTTGGCCGCGCTGAGCGTCGCCGTACGCGCCCCCGCGTAGTTCGTCGAAGACGTCATATAGACCGTCAGCGCCCGGTACCAGATCTTCCCGAGCTTCTCCCGCCCGATCCCCGTCACCGTCTTGCCGTTGGACGTCGGGGAGTCGTAGCTGACGCCGTTGATGGTCTTCGCGCCGCTGCCCTCCGCCAGGAGGTAGGCGAAGTGGTTGGCGACGCCCGAGGAGTAGTGGACGTCGAGATTGCCCACCGACGAGCTCCAGTAGTCGGCCGACTTGCCGTCCTTGGAGGGCTTGTCCATGTAGCGCAGGGCGGCCTGGCCGAATCCCGGCCGTACGATCTTCTCGCCGATCAGGTAGTCACCGGGGTCCGACGCGTTGTTGGCGTACCACTCCACCAGCGTGCCGAGGATGTCGGACGTCGCCTCGTTGAGGCCGCCGGACTCGCCCGAGTACGTCAGGGCCGCGGTCTTGGAGGTGACGCCGTGCGTCATCTCGTGGCCGGCCACGTCCAGGCCCACCAGCGGGCCGAGGCTCGTGCCGTCACCGTCGCCGTACGTCATGCAGAAGCAACTGTCGTCCCAGAAGGCGTTGTTGTACTTGTTGCCGTAGTGGACGCGGTTGTACGAGCCCTTGCCGTCGTTGCCGATGCCGTTGCGGCCGAAGGAGTTCTTGTAGAAGTCCCAGGTCATGTTGGTGCCGTACTGGGCGTCCACGGCGGCGGAGGCGCGGTCGGTGTCCGTCCCCGTTCCCCAGTGGTTGTCCGCGTCCGTGAACACCGTGGACGGGGCGCGGCTGATGCAGATGCTGGTCAGGAAGCACAGGTCCGACTGGTTCGCCGCGTCACCCGTGTACGTGCCGCCGCGCGTCGGGTCCTTGAGCTGGTACGTCGATCCCGACTGCGTCGTCTCCAGCGGCACCGTCCCGCTGTACAGCGACTTGCCGTCGCCCGTAGCCGTCTCGATGTCGTCCCAGGCGTCGATCTGACGGCCGGTGCGGGCATCCGTGAGGACGGTGCGGGAGACCGGGTTGCCCAGGGAGTCCTTGGCCGCGACCTGCGTCCGCCACGCCAGCTTCGGCGTTCCGTGCAGGGCGTCGACGACCAGCTCCGGCCTGGCCGTCAGCTTCCTCAGCGTCTCGCCGAGGTTGACCGCGCGCAGGGCGTTCGCCGCGAGGTCGGCGGCCTTCGGGGCCGATATGGAGGGGACGATCGAGGCGAGGGATATCTCGCTCCGCGTCGCCCGGTTCGCGCTGCGGTACGTCCCGTCCGAGGCCAGATGGACCACGAAGTCGCCGCCGAGCACCGGAAGTTGACGGTACGTCCGGTCGTAACGCACATGCTGCGTGCCGTCCTTGTCGACGATCACGTCCCGCACCTTCGTGCCCTCTTCGGAGGTGAGCCCGAGGCTCGCGGCGTGCGCCAGGAGCGCCGACGCCGCGTTCGCGATCGCGCCTGCCCTGGTCGGTTGTTCGTCCGCCACGGCGGCGGGGGAGAGTGCTGCGGCAAGCAGACTGGCGGTGGTGGCGGCCACGCCGAGAGCGGCGAGACGACGGGAACCTCGGACGTCGATACGTATTCGGCTCATCGGTCTCCTCGAGAAGGCGCCGAACGGCGCGTGGGGGCGCGTGGGGGCGTGGGGGGACTGCGCAGGTGTTGACGACGATTTAAGGGGCCATGACACGGCGAGGTCCATAGCGCGTACTGGGAGGTACGGAGGAGGTATGTGAGGAGAGAGAATCGTTTTTGTGAGACTCCCGTTCTTCGTCTACGGAACCCTCCTCCCCGGAGAGGTCAACCACGACCTGTTCCTGCGCGGTTGCACAGGGGCTGAAAAGCCGGCGAGGCTGAACGGCGCGGTCCTGTACGACGGACCCGGCTATCCGTACGCCGTCGAGGAACCGGGCGGGGTGGTGTACGGGGAACTCGTGACCGCACTGCCGGAGAGGTACGAGGAGTTGCTCGTCGCCCTCGACCGGCTGGAGGAGTACGTCCCAGGGGATCCGCGCAACCTCTACGAGCGCATCGCCCGCGAGGTCATCCAGGACAGCACGGGCACACCCACCCGCGCCTGGGTGTACGTGGCCGCCCCCACTGTCGAGGCCCGCCTGCGAGCCCACGGAAAACTGATCGAGAGCGGGGACTGGCGGGTCAGGTAGGGCTCCCGCCCGCCAGTTGCCGGTTCTCCCGTCAGCTTTGCTGTCCGTCGCAGACCGCGCTCCCGTCCAGCGCGCGCGGGACCCGCGAGCCGCAGGCGACCATCTCCCATTCGAGCCGCAGTGTGTACGGGTCTCCGTGCACGTGGTAGTCGATCCATGCGGTGTCGATGTAGCCGCCCTGGCGACCCACGTCCAGGACGAACAGCAGCTCGGTGAAGCCCGAGCCCTCCTTGTCCTGGTCGGCGCAGCTCTGGGTGATGCGACTGCCCGCCCGGGCGTCGCGGTAATCGCCGGGTGCCTTGCGGTTCTGGAAGTGCGGCGGTGTACCCAGAGCGGCACCGATCGGGCCGGCGTCGACGGTTGCCTTCCACAACTGCGGGGTGACGGTCCGCAGTTTCAGGGAGACCGACTTCGGCTTCACCGGCGTGCGATAGCGGATGCCGTCGATGGTGATCGGGGCCCCGTCGGTCGAGCAGAGCAGATAGCTGCCGAAGGTCACAGCCCACGGCGTCTTCTTCGGCGCGTAGACCGAGGTAGTGCCGGCGTCGGTGTGGGACTGCAGCGGGCCGTCCCGGCTGACGTGCTCCACGCGCTTGTCACCGAACGGCCAACCGGCGAGCAGGGACGCCGCTACCGCCACGGCTGCCGCGGCGGCGGCCAGGACCAGCACGCTCTTTCGCGTGGAGCCGCTGGTCACAGTTCCTCTTGGATGCGGTTGTAGTACTGCTGCACCTTGGGGGCGTGGGCCGGCTTGTCCGTGTTGCCACACAGGGGGTCGTGCCCGGCGTCCATCTTGTAGCTGAGTGTGGAGCCCTTGGTGTAGTTCCGCGCGGAGCTCAGGCCGATGCCGATCACCGAACCGATCTTGACGCCGCCGGAGTTGGAGTACGCCTTGCCGGTGGTCTTCTTCCACGTGCCGACCGGCATGTCGAAGATGCAGTTTGCAAGGGAAAGCCAGTGCGGCGGGTTGGCGTCCACGTGGACGGTCTTGACACCGCCGGTCTCCGAGACGGCCTTCACCTTGCGGTTGATGATCACGCCGCCGCAGTCGTACTTGTACTTGAAGTAGCGGACCTCGGCCCGGTACGAGATGTTCGGATTGGTGCCCGGCTCCCACTCGAAGTCGAAGCCCTTGGTGTCGGCGACCGAGGCGCTGCCGGACGCGGACCAGTTGGTGCCGTTCGTGGTGATCGCCGCGCCGTAGGTGACCTCGGAGCCGTTGCTGTGGGTCATCCAGGCCGTGCCGCGCTTCGTGCCGTAGCCCGGGGCGGCCGGGAAGCCCTCGCCGATGGTGGCCCAGACGTCGGTCTGGCCGATCTTCGTGGTCTTGCAGGTGTCGGTGCGCGGCAGGAAGGCGGCCTTCAACCCCTTCGGTGCCTTGCCCAGGTGCACCTTGACCTTGGGCGCCCGGCTCGCGGCGGAGCGGGCGATCGCGGTCCCGCCGGAAACGAGCGGATCGGCCCAACTCCGGGCGGGGGCGGACCGGATGGCCGTCCGTTCGCCGCCGACGAGACGCACGGACTGGGTCGTCCACGCGTAGCTGTCGCTCTGCGGGTCGTAGATCTCCAGCTCCAGCGAGACCAGGCCGTTCGCGCCGACGTAGCGGTCCGGTACGTCGGCTGGAGCGACCGCGACGGTGAAGGAGTTGCCGGTGGTGCTGATCCCCGTCGTGGGCGGCTTCAGCATGTCGACCCTCGCGCCGTCGGCGAGATCGGCCGTCTCGGTGGCGGGCAGGTCGGCCCGGAGCGTGAACCGGGCCCGGTCCAGCGGTATCTGCTTGTCGACTGTCCCCGTGAAGGCCACCGGATCTCCGGTCACCGCCTGGGACACCGGCACATTGACGAGGCCGGCAACGGCAACGGTGCCCAGTGCGGGCGCGGCGAGTTTCCTCGCGGTCATGCGAATTCCCCTCGGGGCGCACAGGCAGAAGGCGTGCGCCGGAAAAGTGCAGCAAATGCATGGAAGCGTCGGAAGGGTGGTCAGCCCTTCCGGTCATATGATCGGGAGCGAACATATCAGGCCACTATGGCGAGAACATGTGCCCTCGATCACGCTCGTCCCGTCCGGCCCGCGCCCGCCTCTACGACTGCACGGCCTCCACCCGCACCGCACACACCTTGAACTCCGGCATGCGTGACGTCGGGTCGAGAGCCGGGTTGGTCAGGGTGTTGGCGCGGCCCTCGCCCGGCCAGTGGAAGGGCATGAAGACCGTGTCCGGGCGGATCGAGGTGGTGATGCGGGCCGGTGCGACGGCCCGTCCCCGGCGGGACACCACCGCCACCGGGTCGCCCTCCGCCGCCCCGAGTCGCGCCGCCAGCCGGGGGTGCAGCTCCACGAACGGGCCGGGCGCCGCGGCGTTGAGCTCGTCCACGCGGCGGGTCTGGGCGCCGGACTGGTACTGGGCGACGACCCGGCCGGTGGTCAGCAGCACCGGGTACTCGTCGTCCGGTTCCTCGGCGGACGCCCGGTGCGAGACGGGGACGAAGCGGGCGCGGCCGTCCGGGGTGGCGAAGCGGTCGAGGAAGAGGCGGGGGGTGCCGGGGTGGCCCTCACTCCGGCCCCCACCCTGGCTTTCCGCGTTCGGACAGGGCCAGAACACCCCGTTCTCCTCCGCCAGCCTGCGGTAGGTGATCCCCGAGTAGTCGGCCGGCCCGCCCGCGCTGGCCCGTCGCAGCTCCTCGAAGACCTCCTCCGGGTCGGTCGAGAAGCCCTTCTCCACACCGAGCCGGTCGGCCAGTTCATGCATGACGTCGAGGTCGCTGCGGACACCTTCGGGAGCCGTGATCGCGCGCCTCCGCAGCAGCACCCTGCCCTCCAGGTTGGTCGTCGTGCCGGTCTCCTCCGCCCACTGCGTGACGGGAAGCACCACATCCGCCAGCGCCGCCGTCTCCGACAGGACGACATCGCAGACCGCCAGGAAGTCCAGCGACTTGATGCGCTCCTCGATGTGCGCGGCACGCGGCGCCGAGACGACCGGGTTGGACCCCATCAGCAGCAGCGACCTGATGTCCGTGCCCAGGGCGTCCAGCAGCTCGTACGCACTGCGCCCCGGCCCGGGAAGCGAGTCCGGGTCCACGCCCCACACCTCGGCCACATGCCGGCGCGCCGCCGGGTCGTCCAGTTTGCGGTAGCCGGGCAACTGGTCGGCCTTCTGGCCGTGTTCGCGTCCGCCCTGCCCGTTGCCCTGCCCGGTCAGACAGCCGTACCCGGACAGCGGGCGGCCCGCGCGGCCGGTCGCCAGGCACAGGTTGATCCACGCGCCGACCGTGTCCGTGCCCTTGGACTGCTGCTCGGGCCCGCGCGCGGTCAGCACCATCGCGTGCTCCGGCTCGCAGAACATCCGTACGGCTTCCCGCAGTTGGGGAACGGACACCCCCGTGATCCGTTCCACGTACTCCGGCCAGTGCGCCATCGCCGCAGCCCGGGCGTCCTCCCAGCCGGTGGTGCGCCCGGCCACGTACTCCTCGTCGACCCGGCCCTCCGCGACGACCAGGTGCAGGAGACCGAGCGCCAGCGCCAGATCCGTACCGGGCCTGGGTGCCAGATGCAGATCGGCCTGCTCGGCGGTCTTCGTGCGGCGCGGGTCGACGACGATCAGAGTGCCGCCGTTCTCCTTGAGCTCGTTGAAGAACCGGAGCGACGGCGGCATGGTCTCCGCGAGGTTCGACCCGACCAGGATCACGCAGCCCGTCTTCGGGATGTCCTCCAGCGGGAACGGCAGCCCCCGGTCGAGGCCGAACGCCTTGGTGCCGGCCGCCGCGGCCGACGACATGCAGAAGCGCCCGTTGTAGTCGATCTGCGAGGTGCCCAGCACCACCCGGGCGAACTTGCCGAGCGTGTACGCCTTCTCGTTGGTGAGACCGCCGCCGCCGAAGACGCCGACCGCGTCCGGGCCATGTTCCGTACGCGTCCGGCGCAGTCCCTCGGCGACACGGTCCAGTGCCTCGTCCCAGGTGGCGGGCGTCAGAGTGCCCTCGGAACGCACCAACGGGGAGGTCAGGCGCACCCGGGACGAGAGCACGGCCGGGGCGGTACGGCCCTTGCCGCACAGCGCACCCCGGTTCACCGGGAAGTCCGCGCGCTCGCTCACCTCGACCGTGCCGTCCGGCGCGGGCGTCAGATTCATCCCGCACTGCAGGGCGCAGTACGGGCAGTGCGTGGGCGTCGCGGAGGTCGGCATGCCCCTCAGCGTGCTTCGGCTGTGTTACGTGCGGGACGGCTCCTTGTTACGCGGGCGGCACGGTGACCTCCCGGCCGGGCGGGAGCGGCGGTGAGGCGTCTTTCACCGGGCGTCGGCGAGCGCCTTCGCGACCCCCTCCTCCTTCGGCCCGAGGAACCGCGGGTCCGGGTGGAACACGGCGTCCAGGGCGGCCTTGCCGGCCGCGAAGATCTCACGAGTGCCGCCGTAGTACCAGGTCACGTCGTGCTTGGCGTCGACCCCGATGCCGTACGAGTCGACTCCCGCCGCCTCGCACAGAGCGACCGCCCGCCGGATGTGGAAGCCCTGGCTGATGAGCACGGCCCGGTCGACGCCGAAGATCTTCTTGGCGCGGACGCAGGAGTCCCAGGTGTCGAAGCCCGCGTAGTCGCTGACGATCCGCCCCTCCGGCACACCGTGCTTCTTCAGATACGTGCGCATGGCGTCGGGCTCGTCGTAGTCCTTGCGGCTGTTGTCACCGGTGACGAGAACGACCTCGACACGGCCCTCGCGGTACAGCTCGGCGGCCGCCTTCAGACGGTTCGCGAGGTACGGGGAGGGCTCGCCGTTCCAGAGTCCGGCGCCGAAGACCACGGCGACCTCGGTGCGGGGCGCGTCGGCGGGCGTACGCAGCCGGTCGCCCATCGTGACGTACAACCAGGTCACCGGCAGCAGCGCCAGCACACACCCGGCCATCACCGCCTGCACCAGCCTGCGCTGCCCGGCACGCGTGCGTGGCAGGCGTGGTCTGCGCATCGGTCCCCCTTCTCCGGCCTGCTTTTCGACAGTCAGAGACGCCCTGTCAGGCTCCGCGGTTCGGCAGACGATACGTGACCAGGTTCACTACGAGAGGTGAAACCGCAGGTCAGATCTCCTCACAAACCCCGCGCACCCCACCGTGAACGGCCCGAAAACACCTGTCATTCTCATGCAACGGGGTGGCAACCTCCCGCCGCCACCATCGGTCCATGACGCCGTCGAACCCTCCTCGCGACGAGTCCCCGACCGCCCACCTAGACAGTACGGCGCACCTCATGAACCGGATCAGCAGCCAGCTCGCCAGCCAGCTCAGCCTCGTCTCCCTGAACGGCAGACGGCGCCCCGGTCCGCCCGCGCTCGTGGTCGTCGCGCACGGCAGCCGCGACCCGCGCGCACTGAGCACCGTCCGTACGCTCCTGGACCGCGTCCGCGAGCAGCGCCCCGGCCTGCCGGTCCACCTCGGCCACATCGAACTGAACGATCCGCTGCTCCCCGACACCCTCGCGTCGCTCGGCACCCGAGAGGCCGTCCTCGTCCCCCTCCTCCTCAGCCGCGGCTACCACATCAAGCGGGACATCCCCGAGATGGCCGCAGCGTCGCAGGTACGCGCGCGCGTGGCCGGTGCCCTCGGCCCGCACCCCCTCCTGGTGGAGACTCTGCACGCCCGCCTGGTCGAGGCCGGATGGCAGACCCGCATGGACGAGGCCACCCGCCGCACCAGCGCGATCGTCCTCGCCGCGGCAGGCTCCCGCGACCCGGAGTCGAAAATCGACACCAACCGCACGGCCCAGCTGCTGTCGGAGCGCCTGGGAGTCCCGGTGGTCCCGGCCTACGCCACCACGGCCGCCCCCACGGTCCCAGACGCCGTCCGAGCCCTGGCGGCCAATGGCCGTCACCGGGTCGCAGTGGCTTCCTACTTCACAGCCCCCGGCCGCTTTGCCACGGAGTCGGCAGAGGTAGCCCCATGGATCGCGTCGGCCCCCCTCGGCACACACCCGGCGATGGCGAAGCTCGTCCTTCACCGCTACGACCAGGCCCTGGCAACCCCGGCAACGACCACGGAACCGGCCCTGGCGTCGGCGTGACGCCAAGAGTGACTGCAGCCCCCAGGGGCGCGGGGAACTGCGCGACAAGCCACAAACGACCCGCACGCGCCAATCAACAGATCTCGGCAGACGAATACGCGGATTGTCAGTCCTTGCCCTTACTGTCGAGACATGCCGTACGACCTGTCGTCAACCGAACGTTGGGCCCCAGAACCTGATAAACGCCCCGGCCGCACAGCCTTCCAACGCGACCGCGCGCGCATCCTGCACAGCTCAGCGCTCCGCCGCCTGGCAGGCAAGACCCAGGTCGTCACCCCAGGAACCCGCAGCCAAGCCTGGGACGCCAGTCCCAGAACCCGCCTCACCCACTCCCTGGAGTGCGCCCAGGTAGGCCGCGAACTGGGCGCAGCCCTCGGCTGCGACCCCGACCTCGTAGAAGCCGCCTGCCTCTCCCACGACCTCGGCCACCCCCCCTTCGGCCACAACGGCGAACAGGCTCTGAACGAATTCGCCGAGGACTGCGGCGGCTTCGAAGGCAACGCCCAGTCCCTGCGCCTCCTCACCCGCATCGAACCCAAACGGTTCACCCCGGAAGGCTCCGTAGGCCTCAACCTCACCCGGGCCGCCCTGGACGCCGCCACCAAGTACCCCTGGCCGCGAGGCGCCCACCCCACCGACCCGGCCTCCCCCAAGTTCGGTGTCTACGAGGACGACCGCCCCGTCTTCGACTGGGTCCGCAAGGACGCCCCGGGCACCCGCACCACCTTCGAGGCGCAGGTCATGGACTGGTCCGACGACGTGGCGTACTCGGTGCACGACGTCGAGGACGGCCTGCACGCCGGCCACATCGACCCCAACTGCCTGCACGCGGAGCCCGAACGCCAGGCGGTCTTCGCGGTCGCCGTCGGACGCTACGTCCCCGCCGGCACCGACCCGGCCGAACTCGCCGCCGCCCTGGACCGCCTCCAGGACCAGGAGTGGTGGCCGCACGGCTATGACGGCACCGCGGTCGCCCAGGCCCGCCTCAAGGACGCCACCAGCCAGCTCATCGGCCGCTTCTGCCTCGCCGCCGAGACCGCCACGCGCGCGGCGTACGGCACCGGCCGCCTCACCCGCTACGACGCCGAACTCGTCGTACCGCACGAGACGCGGCTGGAATGCGCGGTCCTCAAGGCCGTCGCCGACCGGTACGTCATGCAGCGTGCCGAACAGGAGCTGTTGAGGGCCGACCAGCGGATCGTGGTCGCCGAGCTCGCCGAGGCGCTCACCGCCCGTGCCCCGGACGGCCTCGACCCCCAGTTCCGCGCTCTGTTCGACCAGGCAGGCGACGACCGCGCCCGCAAGCGGGTGATCGTCGACCAGATCGCCTCCCTCACCGACGCATCGGCCCGTTCACTTCATGCGCGTCTGACGGGGCATCTGTGAGACTGACGGGACGCGGGGGACGCCGAACGAGCCCGATTGTGACCCTCCGTGGCCTGATCGGGCCACTCCCTCTTCCCCCATCACACTCCGTGCGGGACGCTCGCATATGGCGGCACGCACAGTGTTTTCCGAGGGGACACCCCTCAGACACCCCGTAGGAGGCATCAAGTGGTCGACGCGGATCAGACATTCGTCATCGTCGGAGGCGGTCTCGCCGGCGCGAAAGCGGCCGAGACGCTCCGAGCGGAGGGCTTCACCGGCCGCGTGATACTGATCTGCGACGAACGCGACCACCCGTACGAGCGCCCTCCCCTCTCCAAGGGCTTTCTGCTCGGCAAGGAGGAGCGCGACAGCGTCTTCGTCCACGAGCCGGCCTGGTATGCGCGGAACGACATCGAGCTGCACCTCGGCGAGACGGTCGACGCCATCGACCGTGCGGCGAAGACGGTCCGTTTCGGCGAGGACGGCACGCTCGTCCGTTACGACAAGCTCCTGCTGGCGACGGGCGCGGAGCCGCGCCGCCTCGACATCCCAGGGACCGACCTGGCGGGCGTCCACCATCTGCGCCGCCTCGCCCACGCCGAGCGGCTCAAGCACGTGCTGACCGCCCTCGGCCGGGACAACGGGCACATCGTGATCGCCGGCGCCGGCTGGATCGGTCTGGAGGTCGCGGCGGCGGCCCGTGAGTACGGCGCCGAGGTCACCGTCGTCGAACCCGCTCAGACCCCGCTGCACGCGGTCCTCGGTCCCGAGCTCGGCAACCTCTTCGCCGAGCTGCACCGCGAGCACGGCGTCCGCTTCCACTTCGGCGTGCAGCTGACGGAGATCGTCGGTCAGGACGGCATGGTCCTCGCGGCCCGCACCGACGACGGCGAGGAGCACCCCGCGCACGACGTCCTCGCGGCGATCGGCGCGGCCCCCCGCATCGGCCTCGCGGAAGCCGCCGGCCTGGAGATCGCCGACCGCGCCCACGGCGCCGGCGTCGTGGTCGACGAGCGCCTGTGCACCTCCGACCCCGACATCTACGCGGCCGGCGACGTGGCGTCCTTCCCGCACGCCCTCTTCGGCACCCACCTCCGGGTCGAGCACTGGGCCAACGCCCTCAACGGCGGCCCGGCGGCGGCCCGCGCGATGCTCGGCCGGGACGTCACCTACGACCGCGTGCCCTATTTCTTCTCCGACCAGTACGACCTGGGGATGGAGTACAGCGGGTGGGCACCCGCGGGTTCCTACGACGAAGTGGTGATCCGGGGGGACGCGGGCAAGCGTCAGTTCATCTCCTTCTGGATCAAGGACGGCCGGGTGCTGGCCGGGATGAACGTGAACGTGTGGGACGTCACAGACCCCATCCAGAAACTGATCCGCTCGAAGACACAGGTGAACACGGAGGCGCTGGCGGACCCGCACGTTCCGCTCGAAAGCCTCGTCCCTTGAGTGTCGGTCCTGCCCCGTAGAATCACCACGTGGCAGGACGGATCAACGACGAGGACGTGAAGGCGGTACGGGACGCGGTCCCGATCGACGCCGTGGTGTCCGAGTACCTCCAGCTGCGCAACGCGGGCGGTGGCAACCTCAAGGGCCTCTGCCCGTTCCACGACGAGAAGTCGCCGTCCTTCCAGGTCAGCCCGAGCAAGGGACTCTTCCACTGCTTCGGCTGCCAGGAGGGCGGCGACACCATCACCTTCGTGATGAAGGTCGACCACCTCTCCTTCTCCGAGGCGGTCGAGCGCCTGGCCGGCCAGGCCGGCATCACCCTGCGCTACGAGGAGGGCGGCTACAACCCCGCCCACCAGCGCGGCGAGCGCATCCGCCTGGTCGAGGCCCACAAGATCGCCGCCGACTGGTACATGGAACAGCTGGCCACCAGCGCCGAGGCGGACACCGGCCGCAAGTTCCTCGCCGAGCGCGGCTTCGACCAGGCGGCCGCCGAGCACTTCTCCGTCGGCTACAGCCCCCAGGGCTGGGACCACCTCACCCGCTTCCTGCGCGGCAAGGGCTTCACCGACAAGGAGCTCCTCCTCTCCGGCCTCTCCCAGGAGGGCCGCCGCGGCCCCATCGACCGCTTCCGCGGCCGCCTGATGTGGCCCATCCGCGACATCGGCGGAGACGTCGTCGGCTTCGGCGCCCGCAAGCTGTACGAGGCGGACAACGGCCCCAAGTACCTCAACACCCCCGACACGGCGATCTACAAGAAGTCCCAGGTCCTGTACGGCATCGACCTGGCGAAGAAGGACATCGCCAAGGCCAGCCGCGCGGTGGTGGTCGAGGGCTACACCGATGTGATGGCCTGCCACCTGGCCGGCGTCACGACCGCGATCGCGACCTGCGGCACGGCCTTCGGCGGCGACCACATCAAGATCCTGCGCCGCCTGCTGATGGACAACGGCAGCGCCCGCGTCATCTTCACCTTCGACGGCGACGCGGCCGGCCAGAAGGCGGCCCTGCGCGCCTTCGAGGACGACCAGAAGTTCGCCGCCGAGACGTACATCGCCATCGCCCCGGACGGCATGGACCCCTGCGAACTCCGCCTGGCCAAGGGCGACGAGGCGGTCGCGGACCTGGTCGAGCCCCGTACGCCGCTCTTCGAGTTCGCCCTGCGCCAGATCGTCGTCCGCTACGACCTCGACACCCCGGCCGGCCGGGCGGCGGCGCTGGACGAGGCGGCCCCGATCGTCGCCCGCATCAAGAACAGCGGCGCCCAGCACGAGGTCGCCGTCCAGCTCGCCGGCATGCTCGGCATCCTCGACACCCAGTTCGTGGTCAAGCGGGTGGCCCAGCTGGCCCGTTGGGCCCGCGACCGCGGCGGGAAGGGCCCGGCTCCGGTCCGCGGCCCCCAGTCCTACGACGCCGCGCCCCGCTCCTCCGGTCCGTCCGGCCCGGCCCTCAACCTCCGCAACCCCGTCTACGCCACCGAACGCGAACTCCTCAAACTCGCCCTTCAGCGCCCCGAGTTGGTCTCCCCGGCCTTCGACGCCTACGGCATGGACGAGTTCACCGCCGCGCCCTACGCCGCCGTACGCCAGGCGATCATGGAGGCGGGCGGCGCGGAGTACGGCGTGCAGGACGCGCAGGACTACCTCGTCCGCGTCCGCGAGGCCGCACCCGACGACACGGTTCGCGCCATGGTCACGGAACTGGCCGTCGAGGCGATCATGCGCCGCACGGTCGACGAGAACTACGCGGGCGAACAGCTCGTGACCGTCCGCCGCCGGGCCGTGGAGCGCCGCGTCCGCGACATCCAGAGCACCCTCACCCGCCTCGGCACCCACTCGGACCCGGCACAACTGGCTGCGGTACAGAACGAATTGTGGGTACTCCAGCAGTACGACCAGGCGCTGCGCGAGCACGGAGCCGCAGCTCTCTGAGCCGTTCGCGTACGCCGCGGTAACCGCGCGGTCACGGGCCGATTGCAAAAAGTCACCGCACGCCCCTCGTGGCGACGATGTGTCGTACTCCACACTGGGTCCGGTGCCTGAGTCCTCGGAGCGCGGCCGATCCGTCCCCAGCGGATCCCACACCCCCGCGGTTCCGCTCATCGCGTACGGGACGGACAGCGGCGAGGCCGTCGACTCCGCTCCCGAAGCAGCGCTGCCGCACACCTCAGCAGCGATCATCCTGGAGGTCGCCCCCGTGCAGACCCAGACCCTCACCCAGACCGACACCAGTACGGACGGCACGGAGCCGGACGCGACCGATGTTCTCGTCGCGGTCCCCCCGCAGACCCGTGTCGCGCACCACCCCGAGGCGGACCCCGAGAGCCCGCCCGAGCCGGCCGAACCGCCCGCAGAGGCGCTGGAGGCCGCGGAGGACCCCGAGCCGGTGGCACCGCCGCGTGCCCGCTCCGCCGACACCGGCGGCCCGTCCTCGGACCTGTTCCGTCAGTACCTGCGTGAGATCGGCCGTATCCCCCTGCTGACCGCGGCCGAGGAGGTCGAGCTCGCCCGCCGCGTCGAGGCCGGCCTGTTCGCCGAGGAGAGGCTCAGCACCGCGCCCGACCTGGACAGCCAGCTCGCCCTCGACCTGGACCGACTCGTCGTCATGGGCCGGATGGCCAAGCGCCGCCTCATCGAGGCGAACCTGCGGCTCGTCGTGTCCGTGGCCAAGCGGTATGTCGGCCGCGGGCTGACCATGCTCGACCTGGTCCAGGAGGGAAACCTCGGCCTGATCAGGGCAGTTGAGAAGTTCGACTACGCCCGCGGGTACAAGTTCTCCACGTACGCCACCTGGTGGATCCGCCAGGCCATGTCCCGGGCCCTCGCCGACCAGGCCCGGACCATCCGGGTCCCGGTCCACGTCGTCGAGCTGATCAACCGGGTCGTCCGCGTCCAGCGCCGCATGCTGCAGGAGCGCGGCTACGAGCCCACGCCGGAAGAGGTCGCCGACCACCTCGACCTGCCCCCCGAGCGAGTCAGCGAGGTCCTCCGCCTGGCCCAGGAACCCGTCTCCCTGCACGCCCCGGTGGGCGAGGAGGACGACGTGGCCCTCGGTGACCTCATCGAGGACGGCGACGCCACCTCGCCGGTGGAGTCGGCGGCGTTCCTGCTGCTGCGTGAGCATCTGGAGGCGGTGCTTTCGACGCTCGGCGAGCGTGAGCGGAAGGTTGTGCAGCTGCGCTACGGGCTGGTGGACGGGCGTCCCCGCACACTGGAGGAGATAGGCCGTATCTTCGGCGTGACCCGGGAACGCATCCGTCAGATCGAGTCGAAGACCCTGAACAAGCTGCGGGACCATGCTTTTGCGGACCAGCTGAGGGGCTATCTGGACTGACGCCGTCTGCGGGCCGGTGGGGGGCTGGTCGCGCAGTTCCCCGCGCCCCTCAAAAGCCGCTGCAGCCGCCGCTAGCTGCGGGCAGTCGTGCCGCTAGGGGCGCCGCCCGTCCCAAAGAGAGCGGCACCCCGCGAGCGCGGGCAAGCGCACCCACCCGGCCTCAGCCCCGACGTGGGGCGGCCCGCTCAGTCCACCTCGGCCACCGCCTGCGCGAACTGCGCCTTGTACAACCGCGCATACGCCCCGTCCGCGGCCAGCAGCTCCGCATGCGCGCCCTGTTCCACGATCGACCCGTTCTCCATCACCAGGATCGTGTCCGCGTCCCGGATGGTCGACAACCGGTGCGCGATCACGAACGACGTACGCCCGTGCGCCAGCTTCGCCATCGCCTTCTGGATCAGCACCTCGGTCCGGGTGTCCACCGAAGAGGTCGCCTCGTCCAGCACCAGGATCGTCGGGTCGGACAGGAACGCCCGAGCGATGGTGATGAGCTGCTTCTCACCGGCGCTGACGCCCGTGCCCTCGTCGTCGATCACGGTGTCGTACCCGTCGGGAAGCGTCCGGATGAACCGGTCCGCGTGGGCCGCCCGCGCCGCCTCCTCGATCTCGCCGCGCGTGACGTCCCGCGAGGCGCCGTACGCGATGTTCTCCGCGATCGTGCCGCCGAACAGCCAGGTGTCCTGCAGCACCATGCCGATCCCGGCCCGCAGTTCGTCCCGGGACATCGTCGCGATGTCGACGCCGTCGAGGGTGATCCGCCCGCCGGAGACCTCGTAGAACCGCATGAGCAGGTTGACCAGTGTGGTCTTGCCCGCTCCCGTCGGGCCGACGATCGCGACCGTGTGTCCGGGTTCCGCCTTCAGGGACAGGTTCTCGATCAGTGGCTTCTCGGGGTCGTAGCGGAAGGAGATGCTCTCCAGCTCCACCCGTCCCCTGAGCTCCTCGGGCCGCTCGCCCCGCACCGGATCCGCCTCCTGCTCCTCCGCGTCCAGGAGTTCGAAGATCCGCTCGGCCGAGGCGACACCCGACTGCACCAGGTTCGCCATCGACGCGACCTGCGTCAGCGGCATCGAGAACTGCCGCGAGTACTGGATGAAGGCCTGCACATCACCGATCGACAGCGCGCCGGACGCGACCCGAAGGCCGCCGACCACCGCCACCAGCACATAGTTGAGGTTCGACACGAACATCATCAGCGGCTGCATGACCCCGCTGTTGAACTGCGCCTTGAACCCGGCCTCGTACAGCGCGTCGTTCTGCTCGGCGAACTGCTTCGCCGACTCCTCCTGCCGCCCGAACACCTTCACCAGGGTGTGGCCGGTGTACATCTCCTCGATGTGGGCGTTCAGCTTGCCGGTGGTGCGCCACTGCTGAACGAAGTGCGGCTGCGACCGCTTGCCGACGCGCGTGGCGACCACGAACGACAGCGGCACGGTGGCGAGCGCCACCAGCGCGAGCAGCCATGACACCCAGAACATCACCGCCAGCACACCGATGATCGTCAGCAGCGAGTTGATGAGCTGGCCCATCGACTGCTGCAGCGTCTGCCCGATGTTGTCGATGTCGTTGGTCGCCCGGGACAGCACCTCACCGCGCTGCCGCTTGTCGAAGTACGACAGCGGCAGCCGCGACAGCTTCGCCTGCACGTCCTCGCGCAGCCGGTACATGGTCCGGTTCACGGCCCGGTTCACCAGCCGTGTCGCCACCGCCATCAGCAGACCGGCGACGAAGAACGTGCCCAGCGCGAGCAGCAGTACGTCACCCACCGCGCCGAAGTCGATGCCCTTGCCCGGAGTGAAGTCGGTGCCGCGGAGCATGTCGGCGACCTGGCCCTGCCCTCGCTCCCGCATGGAAGCGAGGACCTCGTCCTTCGTGGCCCCGGCCGGCATCTGCCGCCCGATGATGCCGGCGAAGACCAGGTCGGTGGCCTTGCCGAGGATCTTCGGCCCGATCACGTTCAGACCGACGCTCACGACCACGCAGAGCAGCAGTACGTAGATGGTCAGCCGCTCCGGCTTGAACTGGGAGATCAGGCGTTTGCCCGACACCTTGAAGTCCATCGAACGGCTGTCGGGGCCTCCGCCCTGACCCATCATCCGCGCCATGGGCCCGGCCATCAGGCAGCCTCCGCTTCCGTCAGCTGGGAGAGCACGATCTCCCGGTAGGTCTCGTTGTCCGCCATCAGCTCGTGATGTTTGCCGGTCCCGACGACGCGTCCTTCGTCGAGTACGACGATCCGGTCCGCGTCCCGGATGGTCGCCACCCGCTGGGCGACGATCACGACGGTCGCCTCCGCGGTCTCCTGCGCGAGCGCGGCCCGCAGCGCCGCGTCGGTCGCGTAGTCGAGGGCCGAGAAGGAGTCGTCGAAGAGGTAGATCTCGGGGCGCTGCACCAGCGTCCGTGCGATCGCGAGGCGCTGCCGCTGACCACCGGAGACGTTGGTGCCGCCCTGTGCGATGGGGGAGTCGAGGCCGTTCTCCAGCCGCTCGACGAACTCCTTGGCCTGTGCCACCTCCAGCGCGTGCCACAGCTCCTCGTCCGTGGCGTCCGGATTGCCGTAGCGCAGATTGGTCGCCACCGTCCCCGCGAACAGGTACGGCTTCTGCGGCACCAACCCGACCGTCTTCGCCAGCAGCTTCGGTTCGATGGTCGTCACGTCCGTCCCGTCGACGAGGACCTCCCCGTCCGTCGCGTCGAACAGGCGGGGTACCAGCCCGAGCAGCGTGGACTTGCCGCTGCCGGTCGAGCCGATGACGGCGGTCACCTCACCGGGTCGCGCCACCATGTCGATGCCCTTGAGCACGGGCTCCTCGGCGCCCGGATAGCGGAACCCGGCGCCCCGGATCTCCAGATGCCCGTGCCGGCGCAGCTCCGTGACCGGCGCGACGGGCGGCACCACGCTCGACGAGGTCCCCAGGACCTCCTCGATCCGCTCGGCGCAGACCTCCGCGCGCGGCACCATCATGAACATGAAGGTGGCCATCATCACGGACATCACGATCTGCATCAGATAGGCGAGGAACGCGGTCAGGTCACCGATCGCCATCCCCCCGCTGTCGATGCGATGGGCGCCGAACCACACCACCGCGATCGACGACAGGTTCACCACCGTCATCACGATCGGGAACATCAGCGCGAGCATGTTGCCGGTGGCCAGCTGCATCTCGGTGAGGTCGGTGTTCGCCTTACGGAAACGATCCTTCTCGTAGTCGTCCCGTACGAACGCCCGGATCACACGGTTGCCGGTGATCTGCTCCCGCAGCACCCGGTTCACCGTGTCGAGCCGCACCTGCATGGACCGGAACAGCGGCCGCAGCCGCCGTACGATCAGCGTCACGCAGATGCCCAGCGTCGGCACCACGGCGACCAGCACCCCGGACAGCGGCACGTCCAGGCCGAGTGCCAGCACGATCCCGCCCACGCACATGATCGGCGCCGACGCCATCAGCGTGAACGTCATCAGGGCCAGCATCTGGACCTGTTGTACGTCGTTGGTCGTACGGGTGATCAGCGAGGGCGCCCCGAACTGCCCGACCTCCCGCGCCGAGAAGGACTGCACCCGGTCGAACACCGCCCCCCGGATGTCCCGGCCGACCGCGGAGGCGGTCTTGGCGCCGTAGTACACGGCGCCGATGTTGCAGACGACCTGCGCCAGCGAGATGCCGATCATCAGGGCGCCGAAGGAGAGGATGTAGCCGGTGTCACCCTTCACGACACCGTTGTCGATGATGTGCGCGTTCAGCGTGGGCAGGTAGAGGGTGGCGCAGGTCTGCAGGAACTGCAGCAGCACCAGCAGGATGATGGGTTTCTTGTAGGGCCTGAGGTAGGACCGCAGAAGTCGTATGAGCACGCTACGTCTCTCGGAGTCGGCGGCGGGGCGGGCTTGATGCCCCAGGCTCCTATCGTCGGGCACTCCACCCGTGTTACCTCAACCGATTAAGCCGACAGCAGTGCTCCTTACCGCCTTATGGGCGGAAAGCGCCGGGGTGCGTCTGCTCCCGGACGGAGACGAACTGCTGCCTGACCGCCTGTCCCACCGCCAGCTCGTCGCCGGGCTCCAGCACCTGTCCGGTCGCGCCCTGCCAGATGGGAGGGTTGCGCGGATCGAGCGTGCCCTGCGAGACGCCGAGCGCCCAGGCGGCCTGCCGGGCGGCACCGATCGCCGCGTAGTCCGCGGGCCGCGGCACCACGACCTGCGCCCCGAAGAGCATGGGCGCCGCCGCCTGCACGGCGGGCAGTTCGGCGGCGGCCCCCAGGAGGAAGATCCGCCGCACCTCGACACCCCGGCCGCGCAGCACGTCCAGCGCGTCCGCGAGCCCGCACAGCATGCCCTCGAACGCCGCCCGCGCCAGATGCTCGGCCTTCATCGACTCCCGCCGCAGCCCCGCGATCGACCCCGCCGTGTGCGGCAGGTTCGGCGTCCGCTCACCCTCCAGATACGGCAGGAGTACGAGCCCGTGGGCGCCCGGGGTCGACTTCATCGCCAGCTCGGACAGGCTCTCCAGATCGGGCAGCCCGAGCAGTTCGGCGGTCCCGCGCAGGGTCCGTACGGCGTTCAGCGTGGTGACGACCGGCAGATGCATGCCGGTCGCGTCCGCGAGGGACGTGATCATCCCGGTGCTGTCGACGAGGGCCTCGGGGTGTACGGCCATGACGGACCCGGAGGCGCCGAGCGACACCACCGCGTCACCGAGCCCGATGCCAAGCCCGAAGGCGGCGGACATGGTCTCCCCGGTCCCGGCGGAGATCAGCAGCCCCTCGGGGGTCGTACCCGCGGCGTCCGCCGGTCCGATCACCTCCGGCAGCATCGCCTGGTGGCCGAGCGCCAGCTCGACGAGATCGGAACGGTAGCTGCCGGTCGCCGCCGACCAGTACCCGGTGCCGGAGGCGCCGCCCCGGTCGGTGGTCCGTCTGACCGGCCTCCCCAGCAACTGCCACACCAGCCAGTCGTGCGCCTGCATCAACATCGCGGTGCGCAGGGCGGCATCGGGTTCGTTCTTCGCGAGCCACCGCAGCTTCGTCACCGGCTGCGCGGCCTGCGGCACACAGCCCACCGCCTGCGCCCAGGCTTCACGCCCGCCGAGGGCGTCGATCAGATCGGCCGCCGCGACCTGCGCGCGCTTGTCGCCGCCGACCATCGCGGGGCGGACCGTGCCGCCCTGCGCGTCCAGCGGCACGACCGCGTTCTGCTGCGCCGACACGCCGATGGCCTGCACGCCCTCGAGGAGCCCGCCGCCGGCCGCTTCGCCGAGGGACAGCAGCCAGGCCTGCGGGTCGACGTCGGCGGGCCGGTCGCCGTCCACCGGATGCGGGGCATAGCCCTGCCTCAGCACGGTGCCCGTGTCCGTGTCGCAGACGACGATGCGAGTGAAATCGGGCGCACTGTCCAACCCGGCGACTATCCCCATGGCGAAAATTCTATGGGCCCTGCGCCGCAGGGGTGTGTGCGCTTCGCCGTGTGCGGGCGCGTCGTGGCAGGTGAGCTGTCACGTGTTGCTGGTGCCCCAGTCGTCCTGTGCTGCGCCGTTGGTGTTGCGCTCCCGCAGGGAGCGGACCCGCTGGGCCACCGAGGCGGGAACGTGGTCGCCGACCTTGTCGCTCACCACGTGGTACGCCTTGCCGGCGAACTCGCGGCTCTGCTGGGCGGCCGACTCCGCGGTGTTGCGGACGGCCGGGTTCTCCGCGACCTGACGTGCGGACTTCTTCAGCTGCTCGTAGCGCTCGCGACCGGCACGTGTGCCCAGGACGTAACCCAGAGCCAGTCCGACGACGAACGTGAGCTTGTAGCGCATGGCGGAGCCACCCTTCCGTCCCTGGGGAGTACCGATTGGCGGAGCACCCCCCTGCTTGCGCTAATGTATGTGTCGCAGCGAGCGCCCGCCCCCTGGCGAATACCCAGGTAGGTACGTTCGATGCAACGAGGCATTCCTCCGTAGCTCAATTGGCAGAGCAGCCGGCTGTTAACCGGCAGGTTACTGGTTCGAGTCCAGTCGGGGGAGCTCGGTCCTCCGTAGCTCAATTGGCAGAGCAGCCGGCTGTTAACCGGCAGGTTACTGGTTCGAGTCCAGTCGGGGGAGCACAAGAAGAGGACCCCCTTGGGGTCCTTTTTCATGTGGGCGGGAACCGCGCAGGCGGCGGTGCAGTCTCCATGGGCGTGCGAAGTCGACCATCCGAAGCAGGAGATCGTATGAGCGGCTATGCTGCGGCAGACGGCGCGCACAAATGTGCGCGACACGCCGCTATGGGGCGGTAGCTCAGCCGGTTAGAGCAGCGGACTCATAATCCGTCGGCCGTGGGTTCGAGTCCCACCCGCCCCACCAGTCGCTACGCGGGCAGAACCGTTTCTACCTGCACAAACGTACGAGCGGGGGTCGCCACTCCAGGGTGGTGACCCCCGTTCATACGTTCAGATCAAGATCCAGTGGACGCACAGTGGACGCGGAGCAGGATCAGTGGACGAGGTGGCCATCAGGCGGCCTTCTGAGCTCTCTTGCGCGACCGGCGGCCGACCCGTGTGCCTTCCGTCGGCAGGCCCGTCGGCAGGCCCGTCGGCAGGGCCCAGCCCTCCGCGTCGGGGGAGTCGGGGCGGCCGACCGTGAAGCGTGTGAGCGAGAAGTCCGCCTGCTGCTCCGGCGGGTAGCGGTCGTTGAAGTTCTCGACTCGGATCAGCTCGAGGCCGTTCGCGACGCAGTGATCGCGTATCCACCGCACGGCCGCGTTGGCGGCGTCGTCCTGGCCGCGGCCGGTGAGCGTGACCATGCCGAGGAGGTCGGAGTCCGGCCGGGTCCGTGCTCCGACGGCCCAGGTGTTGCCCGACTGGCGTGCGCCGTGTGCGAAGAGGGTGGCAAGGCCGTCCTGCCAGGCCGTCTCGGGGACCAGCAGAGGGGTGCGAACGTCGAAGGGGATGTCGCGGGGAACGACGGCCATGACGGACTCGGCCTCGGCGCGCATCATTTCGGGCAGCACGCTGGTGTAGGTGTCGGAGGTGATCTGGCGTGAGGAGTGGCCGAGTTTCTCCTGGACGACCTTGATGTCGTTGCCGGCGAGCAGGGACAGGGTGGCGGCGAGGTGGCGCAGGTCGTGGAGGCGGACCGGGGGCAGGCCGGACAGCTCGACGAGGCGGGTGAAGCGTCGGGATATCCAGTCGGGGTGGAGTGCCTCGCCGTTCTCGTGCGTCCACACGCGGCCTGATTCGACGTAGGCGTCGTGCCACTCGCGGCGCATGCGTTGCTGCTTGGCGCGGAAGGCGGCGAGGTTCTCGCCGGACTCCAGGCTCAGGGTGACGGTGCGGACGCTGTCGGCCTTCGGTGTTTCGCCGTACAGCTGGTAGGCGACTTCCACGATCTGCTGGGAGATCCGCATCCAGAGCGCATCGGTGCTGACCTCCGTCCAGGGCAGCGCGGCCATCTCGCCGCGGCGGGGGCCGACGAAGATGAACGTGTGCCAGAGCTCGTAGAGCCAGTCGTTCTTGACGAAGTCGAGGAACTGGCCGGTCAGTTCTGGCGTCCAGACCATGACCGGGCCGGGCTTGTCGCCGGTGCGCTTCCAGTGCTCGATGCGCTCGGGCGTCCAGACCAGGGGCTTGGGCCGGGTGACCGGGGGGAGCTCTACGAGCTGTGCCCAGTTCTTGGCGAAGGCCTGCTCGCTCTTGATGCCCCAGGAGAGGGCTGAGGACAGCGTGTCGTTGATGCGGTGCATGGTCGCGGGGGAGGTGACCTTGCGCAGGCCCTTACGGCCCTCGCGCAGGGCTTTGTTGGCTTCGAGGTAGGCCTTGCGCTTGTCGCGCCGCTCTTCCCTCTTGGCGTAGCCGGCGGTTCTGGCCCAGGCCCGGTGGGCCTCGTCGCGGGCCTGCTGAAGTTCCTGGACTCGCAGGCGGTGCAGGATCCGCTCGGCGTTGTCCTTCTCGATCGCGTCGTACATGCGGTCGAGGTGGCGGACCTTGAGGTCGCGGCGCTTGATGTGTCCGAGGTAGGGGAGGAGGTAGTTGTTGATGTGCTCCTCGTAGCCGTGGCGGGTTGTGCGGGCAAGGGACTTCTTCGCTTTGATCCAGCGCAGGAAGAAGGTGCCGCACGTCTCGTCGGAGAGCACATCGGTGCCGGCCATGGCGGCGTCGTAGAGTTCCTTCGCTTTCGCCTTGGCGTCGTCCTTCTTGGCGAAGCCTCCGCGGCGTACGCGCTGCCGGTCGCCGTTCTCGTCGGGTTCGAGTTCGAAGTAGAAGGCCCATGTGCCGTGCTTCGGCCCGAGTTTTGGGCAGGTGGTGCCGATGGATCCGATCTTGGGGGAGCCGTCTGGGTTGAGTTTGGGCTTGCCGTCCTTGTCTTTGAGTGGCCCCTTGCACTGGCATCGCCGGTAGTAGCTCGGCTCGAACATCCGACCCCCTGCTGTCGACTGGCCCGCAACCAGTCGTTGTTGTGCGTGTGTGTACGTGTCTTGCGTGCTCTTTTTTGATCTTGCCGGGGTTGTCGGACACTGAGGTAAAGTCGCCTGCACGTTGGCGCGGGGGAGATTGCGACCAACGACATGACTGCTCAGGAAGCGGGCGGGCAGGTTTCTGCCGGGGCGATGGGCCTGGAGGAGCTGCTGTCTCTTCCGGCCACGGTCAACGTGGTGACGGCCAGCCGTGCCCTCGGGATCGGCCGGGACAAGGCGTACGAGTTGATCCGCAACGGGACTTTCCCGGTCCGGACGCTTGCGCTGGGCGGGAAGACCCGGGTGCCGACGGCGGAGCTGTGGAAGCTCCTCGGCGTTGAGAGCACCCAGGCGTAGCCGGTGTCTCGGGGCTCGGGTGCGCGCGTCGGCTTGCTGGTATAGGTATGCCCTTTGCAACAAAGTGACCTATCTTCGTTAGCATGCGAGGTGCATCGGGGTCGGAGAAGGCTGGGGAGATTCTGTGCCGAGGTTGTACGGGTTCGCGGATGCGGCATGCAGAAGGCCGAAGGGCGACGAAGTGCCGTCGCTGCAGGAGGCTGCGAACCGGCGGGAGGCTGGCCAGCCCTACGAGGCGATCACGACTTGGCTGAACGCGGAGGGGCACCGCACGACCCTGGGCAATGAGTGGAATCCGGTCGGCCTGGCCAATGTCCTGGACAACCCGTCCATCGCCGGGCTCTACGAGGACGAGGAGGGCAACCTGCTGCCCTCCGGGGGCCCGGAGCTGATCCCGCCCGCTCAATTCCGGACGATCCGCCAGATGCGGCCCAAATACCAATCAGAGGCGAGCCGGGCGCCGCAGCAGGAGTACCTGCTCAGCGGCGAGAACTCTTCGTGCGGATTGTGCGCGCACCCTCTTGGTGCCTCTCCCTCCAACGCGGGCAGCCGCGGCTACCGCTGCAAGCCCAGCACCAGGCAGCATCCCGGCGGCTGCGGGCGGGTACGGATCAAAGCGGACCTGCTGGAGGAGTACGTCGCCGAGCATGTGCTGGCTGAGCTGGCCAAGCCGGAGGTCAGCGCGCTGATCGAGCAGGCACGCGACCAGCTGCTGGCCGAGGCGGTAGAGCTGCGTGAGAAGGCGGATGACGTCAAACGTCGGCAGACGCAGCTGGGCGAGGACTACGCCCGCTCCTCAGGTTTGTCGCTGAGCGCGTTCAAGGCGGCCGACAAGGAGCTGGCGGCGCAGGGCAACGCGCTCCGGGCGCGGGCGCGGGTCCTGGAGCGGGTCAAGCACGTGCCAGTGGGGGTCGTGCCGGATCTGGTGCGCTGGTGGAAGCACGCCCCGCTGGTGGCGAAGCAGGGTGTGGTGGCCCTGATGCTGGAGCAGGTGCTTGTGTACCCGGCCGCGTCCAGGGGCTCGCGCACCGTGGACGACGACCGGGTGACCTTGAAGTGGCGGACGTGGGACTCGGCGCCTTCTACGGAAGAGCAATCCGCCTGACGGCTCTGTCCTTCACGCCCCTGTCCGTTGCCGATCTGACGCGCGGCGGCAGAACCCGCTTCGCGACCGTGGGCAGCGTGATTCCCACGGTGACGAAGAGCGCCGCCAGGGCGCCGGTGATGGGCACGATGTGCGTTTCCACGATGGACGGCCATGTCCATCCCGCGAGGTGGGCGATGGTGATGCCTGTGCGGGTGCCGGAGTAGGCCAGACCCAGCACGGATCCCACGGCAGTGACGGCGAGGCCGGCAGCTGCGACGGGTCTGCGCCGCCAGGCGGCGTAGGCCAGGAGGATGTATTGCAGGCTGACAGCGATGGCCATGACGTCCAGGAAGCCGAGGTGCGTCAGCACGAAGGCGGCCTCCATGCCGTCGCCCTGGGGTGCGGAGAACAGCTGGGCGGATGAGGCGCGGATGTACTGGAACTCCCAGACCAGCACGGCCATGACGCAGCAGAAGAAGATGATGTGGGCCACAACGGCTCTGCGCACGCCGATGGTGGGCAGCCACCAGCTCACCGTCACAAGTTGCATGCTGAGAATGGTCAGTCCGCTGGTCAGAGCCCATAGGAGAGCGCCCGCACCGCCGTGGCCGGTCACCTCGTCCACGGCTTCGGCGACGGGGGGAACCAGCAGGAAGGCACTGGCGAAGGCACTCGCACACAGCACGACGCGCGCGCGGAGGGCTGCGGGGTCCGGCTCCCCGTGTGGGGGGTGGGGAGCGTAGGTGAGGTAGGTGGCCGTGGCGAGTGCGATGAGCAGGGCGCTCGCGCTGAAGAGGGGGGTGTCCAAGGGTTCAGCGTCCTTCCAGGTCGGCCGCTGCCCTCTCAGCGGCTTCGTTCAGGCTCAGGCGGCGGCGTGGCCGGCCCTCGCGAGGTTGGTCGACACCAGGAGGTGGAGGGGGGAGCGCCGGGACGTCTTCGGACAGTCCTGCATCCCGGCGCATCTTCCTGAGCATCGACATGATTTCAACGATGTCCTGCACTTCGAGGTCCTGCATTAAGCGCAGTACTTCACGCGCCTCAGGTCGCTGCCGGTAGACGGTCAGCGCGGTGAGGTCGTCCCATTCGGTTCCCGGCAGCAGGAAAGCGGCCGGGGCGTCGAGCGCCAGGGAGAGTGCGGTGACGGTGGAGGACCGGGGGTTGCAACTAGAGCCGTTCAGAAGGCTGTTGACCTGCCCGTGGGACACAACTGGTTTGCCGGGCCGGGGCTTTGACGTCGCCTTTGCAACGTCGTGGGCGCTGGGGATGAACCCGTCCGGGTCGCGGCGCAGACGGAACAAGGCCATCAACTTCGCGCTCAGGCTCATGAGTTCGTGCGAACCCGAGGTGTCTGCCATGTCCCCGCTCCCCTCTCCGGCATATGCTCAACGCATAGTAACCGCTTGACATTTACAGTACATCGCAGGTCGGATGGGTTATGCGGTTTGCTGGATGGTTTCCGTGAAGGAGTGAGGTGGGCGGGGTGGGCGCCCCATCCACTCCTCGCCGCCCGCCGCTCACGGCCGCGCGGGAAGGCCCGATCGCGGGGTCATGGCGGCGTGTTCGCCGTTTACGGGAGGAATTTCATGTCCGAGCTGGACGAGCGGCGGATCGCCGAGTTGGCCAAGAGGCCGCCACAGGTGCTGCGGGGCGGGGTGAGTGCGAAGGCGGTGACGGAAGCGCGCAGGGTGCTGGAGGCTCAAGCGGCGATCGGCCGTCAGGATCTGGACGGCGAGTTGCGTGACGAGTGACACCCTCGAACTTCCTGCTGGTTCACCTACCTCCAGAGATAGATGACATTGTTGAAGTGTTCATGTATGTTCAGGCGTGCCGAACGGGCCCAGCAGTCGCAGGAACCCTGTATCGGCGGCGTCGCGCGAGTGGCGTCCTTCCCTGCTCCTCGCGGGTGGCCGACCCCCCGCGCCCCGCCCGCGAGGAGCGGCCGCATCGGCGCGGCCATCGGGGTGTGCGGATGGGAGCGGAGCCCGTCGCGGTCGCAAGGCCGCGGCGGGCTCGCTCCGTTTTCTGGCGCCGCGCCGGGTGACGCCTTTTGGTGCGGCTGCTCGCACGGGCTCCCGCTCGGGGAAATCAAGTTCGCGAATTCCGAATTGAATTCCTCGAATCAAAAAGAATTACCCACTTGCTTTAGGGGTGTATGCGATTAAGATATAAGTGCAAGGAAAAAGGGGAAGCCAAAAAGGGCGGCTTTCCTTCGAATTCGGAAAGGCGTGGGAAATGTTCGTCAACCTCAAGATCTCGGAGATCGTCCCCAACCCCGACCAGCCCCGCAAGTTCTTCGACGAGGCGAAGCTGAAGGAGCTGGCCGGCAGCATCAAGGAGAACGGCCTCCTGCAGCCGGTCGTCGTCCGCCCGACCGAGAGCGCCGAGGCTCCCTACGTGCTGATCGCGGGCGAGCGGCGGTGGCGGTCCTGCAAGGAGGCCGGCCTGGAGACCATCCCGGCCAAGGTCATCAAGGACGCTGGCGAGGAGAAGGCGTACGTCCTCAGCATCGCTGAGAACGTTAACCGCGAGGACATGACGATCATGGAGGAGGCCGGTGCGTACGCCGACCTCAAGGCGGCCGGCTGGACCCCAGCCAAGATTGCCAAGCAGTTCGGCAAGACGGAGACCCACATCACCTGGCGCCTCGGCCTGCTCACCCTGCGCCCCGAGGTCGCCAAGATGGTCGACGAGGGCCAGATCAAGAACAACCTGGCCTGGCACATCGCCCAGCTCAGCCCGGCCAATCAAATGGTGGCGGCCATGCGGTACGTGCGCGGCGACTTCGACAGTGAGGCCGAGGCCCAGCACTTCGCCAACGGGCTGAAGATGATGGAGAAGCAGACCTCCCTCACCAACGAGGAGCCGCCCAGCGAGGAGGTGCAGGAGCAGCGGAAGAAGGCCAGGGCGAAGGCCAAGGACGGCTTGGGTAAGGCCGAGGACATTCTGATTCCCCTCTTTGAGGAATTGGGCGCGAAGAAGCCTGAGGACCTGGCCGTCATCCTCGGCACCGACCTCGACCGCTACGTGCGCGTCGTCGGCAAGATCTACAGCCAGGTGCAGCAGGTGCGGAACCTGCTGAGCAAGGCCCAGGGCGTCCAGCGGGCCATGGCGGCCGAGTTCAACAAGGCGGCGACCGAGGTACAGCAGGAGGCCGCACAGCAGAAGACGGCCAAGCCCGAAAGCGGAGCCAAGCCCGAGGGCGCGGCCAAGAAGGCGGCGCCGAAGCCCGCAACTCCTCGGTCCAAGACCGCGGCAGCGGCCAAGCCCCCTGCCCGCAAGGCCCCCGCCCAGAAGCAGGCTGAGCCCGCCACCCCGGCGGCCAAGAAGACCGCCGCCCCGGCCGGCAAGTAAGGAGGGCTGAGGGGCTGGATATCGGTTCCCTCAACTCCTTCAGCAATCAACGCCCGGAGAATTCCGGGCGTTGACGCATGATGTGCAACCCACGAAAGGAAGCAGCTTGCTCACCCTCTTCACGAACCGGTACCAGCAATTCCAGCCGGCGCAAGGAGTGCCCGTCCGCATCACCCTCGGGGCCCCACGATTCAAACTCCCCTACACCCTCACCCATTCGGTCCGTGAACTCGCACCGCAAAAGCGGTATTTCAGCAAGCCGCTGCCCGAGTTCACCGCGGCATACCGGGCCGACCTCGACCAGCTCGGCCCGGCAAGGATCGCCGAGCGGCTCCGGGAGATCGTGAACGCAGAGCAGGACCACCGGCTGGTCCTGCTCTGCTTCGAGGACCTCTCCGACCCCCAGCAATGGTGCCACCGGCGGATCTTCGCCACCTGGTGGAAGGACGTCACCGGAGACGAGGTGCGCGAACTGGGAACGGTCGCTGGCCCCTACGAGCAGGGGAGGCTGTTGTAAACGGGCCGCCTGGTCGCACGACCGGGTGTCGGGGTGTGAGAACGCCATCTCGTGCTGGAGCGAGCGCCCGGCCACCCCAACCCGAACCCAGTGACTGGCAAGGGTGAACCTTTCCGGCAAGATAGGTGACATTATTTCAAGGGGCTGCATGCTCCTCGTGTTGGATCTCAGCGCAGCGCCCGGCCCGGCACCCCGCCGGTCCGGGCGTTGTCGTTCGTGCAGGAGGCGAGATGTTCCAGGGCACAATCCCCGGCCCCATGCGCTCCATCGTGCGGGAAACCGCGGGTAGTTGGCCGCGCGGCCCGGTGTACGTGCCGTGCTGCGGCAACTTCACCATCGAACGCTCCCTGGCCGGCATGGGCTTCGAGCTGCACTCCTCGGACGTCTCGATCTACACGAGCGCGGTCGGCCGGTGGCTCACCCGGCAGCCGGTCGGCATCCGGCTCCGCGAGGAGAGCCGAGGTGAACTCGCATGGCTCGCGGACTCCTTGGACGACGGCGTCGGAACCGTCGCCACACTCATGCTCGGCACCCGGTTCCTCGCCAGCGTCGGCCGCGACGGCCTGTGGCACGAACGGGTAGTGCGCTCCTACCGGGACCAGTGGAAGGCCAAGCACGCGGAGACGGTTGAGCGGCTGTCTGGCTCAGACATCGAACTCGCCTCCTACGAAGTGGGGGACGTGCGGTCCTGGCTGCAGAGGGTGCCCCGCGAGGCTCCAGTGTGCAGCTTTCCTCCCTTCTACGGCGGCGGGTACGAGAAGCTGTATGAGCCGCTGGAAGCCCACTTCACCTGGGACGCACCGGAGTATGAGCCGTTGTCGGACGCGGATGTGGTCGGTGTGCTCGGCGCGATCACGGACCGGCCGTACTGGCTGACGGCCTCTAACCACGACGTGCCCGAGCTGCACCCGTACTTGCGCGGGGTGATCAAGGCGACGCCGCGTGCCGCTCCCTTCTACGTGTATGCCAGCGAAGCACGGACCCGGATCGTCGCCCCGCGCCAGCCGATCGAACCGGTGAAGGCTCCTCGCCTGCGGGAGGGCGACGAACTGGTGGGCCCGCTCACCCTGTCGCTGCTCAAGCCCGGCCAGTTCAATGCCCTGCGCTCCCGGTACCTCAACCCGAGAATCGCGCCCGGCGCCGCCAACTTGGCGGTCGCGGTCCGGGACGGCGGCGGGAGGCTCCTCGGCGTGTTCGCCATGGCGCCCAGCACGTTCACGCCGGACGAGGCGTACCTGCTCTCGGACTTCGCTGTCGCGCCGACCGACTACCCGCGGTTGTCGAAGCTGATCGTGCTGGCGGCCACGAGTGCGGAGGCGCAGTTGCTGTGTCAGCGGGCGTTCTCGCGGCGGATCCGGCGGGTGGCGACGACGGCGTTCAGCAACAACCCGGTGTCGATGAAGTACCGCGGGCTGCTGCGGCTGAATAAGCGCAGCCCGTCGAACGAGGAGGGCTGGAAGTTCCAGCTCCAGTACCAGGGAGCCATGGGCCAGCACACGTTGGCCGAAGTCCTGGAGATATGGGCGAAGCGGTGGGGCGCCCCGACGACGAAGACGGGAGTCTGACTATGGAGGACACCAACCGCCTCGCCCCGCCGCAGATGGTGCAGGGGGACCCGCGCACGCTGACTCTGCTCGACGTCAACGCGAGGTTCCTGCCGCATGAGCAGTTCCGGCAGCTCGTGGTGAACATCGAGCGCGACGGCTGCCTGACCTCGACGCCGCTGGTGTGGAACGACACCGCGTCGGGGCGGCTGGTGGTGCTGTCGGGCAATCACCGGACGCTCGCTGCGATCGAGGCCGGCCTGGAGCAGATCTGGTGGATGCAGATCGACGAGCCGCTGCCTCGCCAGCGGCAGATCGCGCTCCAGCTCTCGCACAACGCCATCGCGGGCCAGGACGATCCGGCGATCCTCAAGGAGCTGTACGACGAGTTGGAGTCAGTGGAGTGGCGCCAGTACACAGGCCTGGACGACAAGACCCTGGATCTGCTGGAGAAGGTCGATGTCGCTTCCCTGGGCGAAGCGAACCTCGACTTCGCCAGCGTGCAGTTCATGTTCCTGCCCGATGAACTGGAGCAGGCGGAGGCCGCGTTCGACGCGGCTAGGTCGACGGCGGCGGCGGACCAGCGGTGGGTGGCTGGGCTGGAGCAGTACGAGCCGGTGCTTGATGCGCTGGAGACCTCGCGGGCCGCGTACAAGATCGGCAACAGTGCGACGGCGCTCGGAGTGATCCTCGCTGTGTTCGAACGGCATTTGGATCAGCTCGCCGATGGCTGGTTCGATGCGGCCTCCGGTGAGCCAAGCCGTAATGGCACGGCACCTCTGGAGACGGTGTTCGGAGTACGGGTGATCCCAGTGGAAACGGCGGTCGCCATACGGGCAGTGATCGACCGCATGGTGCAGCAGGGCACCGTGCCGGAGAAGGAGCCCTGGCGTGTCCTTGATGTTCTCGCCAGTAACTCAGCTTCACTCAACTCGGTGCGGTCCACGAGCTCGACAGAAGTCTCGGCAGAGCATGGCCGATAGCCCCGCGCGTTGCGGGGGGGGGCAATCCCTGCGGGTACGGGGAGCAGTGGCGGCCGTAGAGGCGGGCCTGCATGGCGAGGGGACCATCCCCGCGCGTGCGGGGAGCAGGCGACGCCAATGCGGCGCGCGATCTCGGACTCGGGACCACCCCCTCAGGCGCGGGGAGCAGTGCAGGAAGTAGGCCTGAAACCGCAGGTCGGTGGGACCATCCCAGCGGATGCCGGGAGCCCGGCGCGGGTTCGGCGATTTCAACGCATGAGCCGGGACCATCCCCGCGGTTGCGGGGAGCACATGACGAGGAACGCCAGCACGCCGGCCATGAAGGGGCCATCCCCACGGGTGTGGGGAGCACGACAGTCATCAGGGCATCGAGGAACGGCCGGTGGGACCATCGCTGCGGGTGCGGGGAGCAGCCACACTCTGAACTACGTACCGGACGGGGCTCGGGGCCATCCCCGCGGGCGGGGAACAGCGCAATGCCGAGTTGCAATGGCGCAAGAGTAAGGGCCAACCCCGCGGACGCGGGGAGCAGGCACTGCGCAAAGGGCGGCGAACCGACCAACCATCTCCGCGGGCGCCCGGAGCAGTTGGCACCCTCCATGGCGATCCACGTTGAGCGGGGACCATCCCCGCGGGTGCGGGGAGCAGCGTGCCGGACTGACCCTCGACCCGTGGCAGCAGGGACCATCCCCGCGGGTGCGGGGAGCAGCCGGCCGACACCGGCACCGCGGCGGCCGACACGGGACCATCCCCGCGGGTGCGGGGAGCAGCCGGCCGACACCGGCACCGCGGCGGCCGACACGGGACCATCCCCGCGGGTGCGGGGAGCAGCCGAGCAGTTCGTCGACGAGGGATGCGCCCGGGGGACCATCCCCGCGGGTGCGGGGAGCAGACGGTGACGATGCCCGCGCCGGATCCGGCCGCGGGACCATCCCCGCGGGTGCGGGGAGCAGGAACGGAGAGCCATGACCACCGAGATCGTGGAGGGACCATCCCCGTGGGTGCGGGGAGCGGGTGGAGGGCATCGAGACCGGCGACGGCCGCGAGGGGCCATCCCCGCGGGTGCGGGGAGCAGATGGACAGGGACGCCCCGAAGGTGGCGCGCAGGGGGCCATCCCCGCGGGTGCGGGGAGCAGGTGTACGGCGGTCCGGACGCCCGTGCACTGCTGGGACCCCCCCCGCGGGTGCGGGGAGCACGCGGCGAGCCGCGCGGCGACCTCTCGCGGGCTGGGAGCATCCCCGCGGGTGCGGGGAGCACCGATACGGCGCGTCCATAACCACACCGATCCGGGGACCATCCTCGCGGGCGCGGGGAGCACATGCCGCGCTGGGACCGGTAGTTGCGGTCGGTGGGACCGTCCCCCACGGGTGCGGGGAGCACTGCTCCTGCTTCTTCTCCAGCACGTCGAGGTTGGGACCATCCCCGCAGGCGCGGGGAGCACATCCTCGGAATCTGGGCAGTGCTCCACTACGTGGGACCATCCTCGCGTGTGCGAGGAGCACTTGCGGGCGGAGAAGGATTCGCCGCGCGCGACGGGACCATCCCCGCGGGTGCGGGGAGCACCCCAATGAGGCCAACACGGATGGGAACACCCGGGGACCAACCCCGCAGGCGCGGGGAGTAACTCGCCCACCACTCTGGCGTCTACCTCGCCGAGGGACCATCCCCCTGGGGCGATTGAGTAGCTTCGGCTCCTTCGCGGCGCGGGGTGACTGCGGGGCCCATATCCCCGCGGGCGCGGGGAGCAGAAGTTCCAGATCGGCATGGGCTGGTACCAGCTGGGACCATCCCCGCGGGCGCGAGGAGCAGGGCTGTGCAGCCATGCTCTGCTCGGCCTTTCCGGGACCATCCCCGCGGGCGCGGGGAGCAGACCGTGAGCGCCGGCGCGACCGCGTTGGCCGAGGACCCATCCCCGCGGGCGCGGGGAGCGCAACCCTCAAGGCCGCGCCGTAATGATCGGCTGGAGGCCATCCCCGCGGGTGCGGGGAGCAGTTCCGGGCCGGTTCCCCCGCGCTGACCTGCGTGGGGCCATTGCCGCGAGTGCGGGGAGCAGTCGTTCCTCGAGATCACGTTCGCGGCGATCGATTCGCGGCGATCGAGGGGCCATCCCCGCGAGTGCGGGAAGCACGCGGTCATCGTGGCCATCGCACCGAGGACCTCGGGACCATCCCCGCTGGCGCGGGGAGCAGCCGTCGGGGGTGAGGTGACTGCGTACGCGGCCGGGACCATCCCCGGGGGCACGGGGAGCAGTGCTCCTGCTTCTTTTCGAGTACGCCGAGGTTGGGACCATCCTCGCCGGTGCGGGGAGTACCAGTCCCTTGGGCACGAAGTCGTCGTGTCGTCGGGAACATCCCCGCGTGTGCGGGGAGCACGAGGCCACCATGTCCGGGGTGCCGATCTCCTGGGGACCATCCCCGTGGGCGCGGAGCACTCGTCGAGCACGATGTAAACGGGGTCCGCCCAGGGACCACCCCCGCGGGTGCGGGGAGCACGAGCGCGGCGACATGGACGAGATGTCGTTCGCGGGACCATCCCCGCGGGTGCGGGGAGCAGGTGCGCTACACCGCGCTCGCCGTGCCCGCCACGGGACCATCCCCGCGGTCACCGGGAGCAGTCGAAACGCTTGTCGTACGCCGTCTGCACGGTGGGATCATCCTCGCGGGTGCGGGGAGCAGACGGGCAAGCCCATCGTCGACGGCATAGCCCTGGGACCATCCCCGCGGGTGCGGGGAGCAGGACGTGGTGCCGATCGTGGGTGACCCCGCCAAGGGACAATTCTCGCGGATGCGGGGAGCAGAGGTCGGCGATCCAGAGTTCGGCCTCCGGGTGAGGGCCATCCCTACTGGCGCTGGGAGCAGGCCGACGCCGTCGTCCAGACGGCCAAAGCCCTGGGACCATCCCCGCGGGCGCGGGGAGCAGGCCACGGTGGAGTTCGACCCGATCGACCACCCGGGACCATCCCGGCGGGTGCGGGGAGCACGGGCGTAAGACCGCGGACGTGCTGAAGGCGGGGGGACCATCCCCGCGGGTGCGGGGAGCAGTCGACCGTGTTCGACGCCCTGGAGGAGCTGCTGGGACCATCCCCGCGGGTGTGGGGAGCAGAAGATCAAGGGCATCCTCAGCGACCTTGTCGAGGGACCATCCCCGCGAGCGCGGGGAGCAGCGCAATGCCGAGTTGCAATGGCGCAAGAGTAAGGGCCAACCCCGCGGACGCGGGGGAGCAGGCACTGCGCAAAGGGCGGCGATCCCACCCACCATCTCCGCGGGCGCGCGGAGTAGTTGGCACCCTCCATGGCGATCCACGTTGAGCGGGGACCATCCCCGCGAGCGCGGGGAACAGTGACCCGGCGGCCTGCCGAGTTACCCGCGCTTGGGGCCATCCCCGCGGGTGCGGGGAGCAGAGATCCAGCGCCATCCCGAACCACATCCCCGCAGGATCATCCCCGTCGGTGCGGGGAGCAGTTGAACACCGTGCCCAGGAACCGGCCGACGTCGGGACCAACCCCGCGGGTGCGGGGAGCAGGTCTACGGGCTGCTGGAAGACGAAGCACTCGTGCGACCATCGCCGCGGTCGCCGGGAGCAGTCGAAACGCTTGTCGTAAGCCGTCTGCACGGTGGGATCATCCCCCGCGGGCGCGGGGAGCGGTCGGTGCCAATTGGGCCCTATGACGGTCCTTGGGAACCGTACCGCGAGTGCGGGGAGCAGAAATAGCTCAAGCCCCGTGAACTTCGCTCCCAGGGACCGTCCCCGAGGGAGCAGGGCAGCCGGGTGGCGTCGACGAATTCGCGCCGGGGACCATCTCCGCAGGGGCGGGGAGCAGTTGGCCGAGGACGCTGCAGAGACGAACGCGCCGGGACCATCCCCGCGGGTGCGGGGAGCAGCTGGGACAGGGACCGCCCCGCAGGCAGCAGCCGGGATCATCCCCGCGGGTGCTGGGAGCAGTAGGCGTCGGCCACGCGGACGGTCTCCGTCGCGGGACCATCCCCGCCGGTGCGGGGAGCAGACCACGGTCACGCAGGCCCTGACCCCGTACGAGGGACCATCCCCGCGGGTGCGGGGAGCAGATGCTCGGTCTCTTCGATCATTACACCCACGCGGGATCATCCCCGCGGGCGCGGGGAGCAGTCGTGGGCGACGGCGCGCACCATCCAATTCCCGGGACCATCCCCGCGGGTGCGGGGAGCAGGCGCTGATCGTCGGCCCGGAGGGTAACGGCCCGGGACCATCCCCGCCGGTGCGGGGAGCAGACGCCACCCTGGGCGTACTGGCGCAGCGCGCCGGGACCATCCCCGCGGGCGCGGGGAGCAGGCGGCACCCCACCAGGGGGCGGCGCCGGCCGCGGGACCATCCCCGCGTGTCGGCGACGCCTGAATCGTGACCCAGTTCCGTCGCTACTGGTCCACTTTTCAGCCGTCGCCGACACCCGCGGACGCGGGGAGCAATTCAGCACGTGCGGATGTACCGACATGAGCCGGGGACCATCCCCGCGGGCGCGGGGAGCAGGCCTCCTCGCGGATCATTGAACGGGTGCGGCCGGGACCATCCCCTGCGGGCGCGGGGAGCAGATGGTGTCGCCGGAGCCGTCGACACGCAGCTCGGGACCATCCCCGCGGGTGCGGGGAGCAGTCTTCGACGTACACGCGGTAGGGCTCGCGCAAGGGACCATCCCCGCGGGTGCGGGGAGTAGACGGGCGCGAGGTTCTCCTTCGCCCGGATCTCGGGACCATCCCCGCGCGTGCGGGGAGCAGCGGGCCTCGGGATGGGTGTGGGCCGAGTCCGCGGGAGCATCCCCGCGGGTGTGGGAAGCAGTTGAAGATGGGCGTCGAGGTGCCCTGAATCAGGGGACCGCCCCCGCGGGTGCGGGGAGCAGAACGACACCTTCGCCAGGCAACGAGCCTGGACGGGACCATCCCCGCCGGCGCGGGGATCAGTTGATCCGCTTCAGGATCGGGTCGTCCTTCTGGGGGCCATCCCCGCTGACGCGGGGAGCACGTGTCGGCCATGTCGGGGGTGCCGATCTCCTGCGGACTATCCCGGCGCGTGCAGGGAGCACGTGCCGTCCGGTTGGCCGCGGTGAGGGCAAAGGAACCCTCCCGCGGGTGCGGGGAACATTTTACGAACACGGGACCAGCCCATTGGCGGTAGGCATCATCCCCGCGGGAGCGGGGAACACTGGGAGGGCTGCCCACGGTGACGGTGACTCAGGGTTGGGATGTGTCCTTTCCGGCTTCTGGTTCGTTCACGCGCCGGTCAGAGTCTCTTGCGATCAAGCTCAGGTGTCGCAGGGCGTCGGGAGCGAGTTGAGGGAGTAGCGGGATCGTGTGGGGCCATGCGTTGGTTCTCAATAGGCTGCGCACGAGGTGTCGGGCCGTTTCTTCAGCAGGGGGGCTGCCGTCGCTGGATGTCTGGGCAAGCGCCAGACAGGTCCGGACGATCCTCTCGCCGGCCCGGCTGTCCGTGGCCAGTGTTACTGGGGTGCCCGCGAGGTATGCGGCGGCTGCGTAGAGCGCCATCGCTCGCTCGCCTGGTGTTCGTGCCGCCTCGGCATGGCGCCAAAGGGCGGTGGTGTCACTGTCCATGGCGGAGAGCAGGGCGAGTTCTGCGCAAGGTCCTTCCCCCGGCTGAAGCGAGTGCTGCCATCTGTCGGTTATGCCTGTGACGACGTGGCGGCTCCCTTCGGGGAGGCAGTCGAGGCGCTTAAGCAGGGTGAGGACGGTCATTGACGGCGTGTGCCATGGCGGGGGTGTGTCAGACAGGCGAAGTGAGGCGAGCCGGACCGCTTCGTGCAGTCGCGGGGCGGGTTGTCGAATATTCGGGTAGGCGAGTAGGAGAGCTGCCAGTTCCGGGAGGGTTCGGAGAGGGCTTCCTGAATCGATCCGTCGTATCAGATCCTCGGTGAGAGATTCGGCGATGCGTGCCGCTTCGTTGGGGCAATGGTGGGTGAGTCCGGCCGCGACGGCTGTTAGCGCGAGTCGCTTCTCCATGGCGGTATGTCCCGTTGCGGTGGCCAAAGCCGCAGGTGCGTCACCGGCGTGGGCTAGTGCTTGGGCTACGACGTTGGTCAAGCCAGGATCGGCACTGCCGGCAATCACTCGCGCTGCCTCATGGGCGTAGCGGCATCCCGCATCTGCGTGCCCGCCGAGGGAGCATCCGAGGGAGATCGCTGCCAGGTGAAGTGCACGGTCCGGGGGACCTGGCAGGTATGCGACGAAGGCCTCGGCTGAGCTGAATTCGCCTGCGAAACCCAGAGCCTGGGATAGATCTACCGTCCAGTCTTCCGGGACGGATGGATGCGACGACGAAACGGGGAAGCCTCGTAGGGCAGTCTCCAGCAGCTGCCGGCTGCGCAGAAGATTGCCTGCGGCCAGTTGATCGTCCGCCTCGTGGAGCAGAAGTACGTGATCACGCTGCGGCCCGTCGCCGGGGGGACGCAGACCTGCGGACAGCCGATGCCTGGGCGCGCGCCGGGATACTGGTGCAGTTCGGTCCTGTCTCTGCGCGCCACCTGGTCCCGGTTGTGTCTTCGAGTCCTTCCTCCGCGATGCCGCCAGCACAGTCCGCTCTGCGTCCTTCCCTCTCCGGGCCGCGTTCTTCTCCTCTCTGGCGGCGGCCGAGGCGGCCTTAGCCTCTTGTGCTCTACGTTCTTCACCAGCTTCAGTGAGTGACAGAGCCCGTTCAGGGATGACATCACCGAGTACGCCGGAGCGCAGCCCCTCGGGTAGGGACCTCAGAAGGCGGCCGATGTCTTCGAGGGCGTTCCTCGTGGGGAGCACGGTGTCGTCGACCGCCTGAGCGAGACGTGCCAGCGTTCCGGCCAGTTCACGACCGAGGTGTGCCTGATCGTCTTCGGACAGCGCATCGGGGTCGGCCAGTGCTTCGGTCATCCGGGCCAGTGCGGCCCGTGTCTTTTCCTGAGCTTTGCGTTGTCGCCTGGCAGGCAGTCTGGAAAGTGCCGATGCGGCGCGGGCGAGTACGTCGACTGCATCCAGTCCGTCCGAGGGGTCGAGCTCATCACAGATGGCCATGATGCGGTCACCGGCGTCGCTGCTGAGCGAAGGCATGGCCCGCGCCAGTGCTCCGTAGAGGTCCACTGCTGCCGCACGGTCGCGGATGCGTCCCTCGCTCAAGGTCTTTGCTCGTTCACGCAGGGCCGTCACACCATCCGTGTCGCCGGCCGTAACCAGCAGGCCTGCTGCCGCGGTGAGTGTTTCAGTCCCAGCCGCTTTGTCGCGGATTACGGCCTGTAGCAGGGTTTGGGCAGCGCCCAGCTCGTTCAACGGTACGAGTGCGCGGGCGGATTCGAGGAGCCGTGTGTACGTCTCGGTGTCCTGATATGTGCCGGGGAAACCTGGGTCGGTACAGGTGAGCCATTGGGCTGCCTCGAGCGCGACGGCGTCTGCTCCTTCCCGCTCTGCGTAGGCCATCTCCACTGCAACGTCCGCCAGGTGCGCGGCCCTTTCGGCTGTGATTGGTGCGGAACGGGCCAGGCCGCGAGCTCGCTCCAGTTCGCCCAGCCGGACGAGGAGGGCGGGGGCACCTGGAGGCACCTCGCGCGACTCGCTGCGTAGCTGAGACCGCGCCGCGATGAGCGGGGCGAGAACTGCCAGGGTGCCGGGGGCGGTGTCTGAAGGGTTGATCTCTTCCTCAAGTGCGTCCAGCTGTGCGAGGGCCGTTTCTGGGCCGGCCGTGGAGGCGAGCCGGCGCAGCCGGGGCATGTCGAGAACGTAAGCGGCCCGTTCTGGGGCACCGATTAGCAGCCGGAGCTGATGTGTCAGGGGGTATGGGGGCGTCTCGGGGGGCCAGCCCGCCGTACGCCATCTCTGCGACCAGGCGACCAGCGTACGGGTGTGCTGCGCGATCGCCTGGTCTCCCAAGTCCCCACGAATTACCTGGACGAGACCGGGATCCGCAAGGGCGTAGGTCTGGGCTACCGGATCGTCGAGGATGACGGAGCGCCCCGCCGGCCCCTGCATCAGGCGGTCGACCCAGTCGGCCGGGAGCCCGGCCAGCTCCGCCAGGTCCGCCGCGCGCAGGCCGCCGCCCGCCGCGGCGAGCAGCCCCGCGACCGTTTCGCCCAGAGCGGTGGGGTCCGGCGGTGCCAGCCTGACCTGTGCGACTCCTTCGGCAGGTACGAGAGCGCGCAGGTATGTGCGTTGGCGCAGTGGATGCTGGGCGGGGAGGTCGTCGGGAAAGCGCACGCCGCGCCTGAAGGAGACGATGACGCGCATACCGGAAGGTGGAGCAGAGGGGAGGAGGGCGGCGATGCTTCCACGGACAATGCCTGGCAGGCTTCTGCCTCCGGCTGTGGGCGCTTCGCCGGCGGCAGCGAGTCCTGACCACGCCACGTCGTCATCGAGACCGTCGACCACCAGCAACAGCTTGCGCCCGTGCTTCACGCTCGTCTCGGCGGCGTCGGCAAACAGACGCTTCCATTGCTGGACACCGCGAGGCATGCGTTGCTCGGGTTCACGGAGTAACGCCCTGATCTGATCGGCCATTTGCTGTTCGAATTCAGCGCGCGTGTCGGTGCCACGCGCGGAGACGAAGAAGTTCAAGACGTCGGTGTTGCGTGGCGGCCGCTGCACGTAGTCGGCGAGCAGGGCGGTCTTGCCTACCGGGGCGTCGGCGTGCCAGCACAGATACGGCGGCGCCGTGGAACGGGAGTCGCTGACGAACGCGTTCATGGCCCTACGTTCGCCCTCTCGCCCGCGTAGATCATTAACGGCGGCTTCAATGGCGGGCCTGTGCGGGCGGACGAAGCGGTGGTGCGGGTCCCGCTCCCGGACCACGACGATCTGTCGGTGCTGTCTGCTGGTTCCTTCTTCCTGCGCGGCGCGCAGGGCGGCTTCCCACTCGGTATCCGTGTGGACGGGGCGGCCGACGGCCAGCTGCAACTGCCGTACCAGGGACCAGAAATGGTCCGTTTTCTCGGCTTTCGGGGCCGTCACTCCCATACGCCAGTCTCGCAGCGTGGAAGGTGGAAGCCCGAGTTCCTGAGCTTGTGGCTGTCCGGCCGCCTGCCATAGGTGCGTCAGCATGGCGCCCAGTCTCATGCGTGCGGCGTGCTCTGTATCGGTCACCGATCCGCCTCTCGACTCGCAACGGCGGAAAACTCGGTCGGCTTCGTCAAAAATGTGCCCCCTGAGCTGCGGAAATCGCCACACGGAAGAAGGCGCAACTGTCCGTTGTCCCGCGGTCTCGCGACTGTAGAGCCATCACCACCCCAGCCGAGTCCGGCTTCTGAGACAGAAGGATGGCCTGTGTCCGAGATTTCCAAACTGCTCTCCTGTATCGCGGCTTTGAGCGGGTGTGCTGGCCTGCTGTACGCGGGTGTCCTGTTCGTCGTCGCCCTTGTCTCCGTCCTTGCCCCCACGCCGGAACGCCGCAAGGACGCGCGCACCACGCTCACCATCCTTGTGCGCCGCCGCCCGCGGTGAGGGGATGCGACCTGGAGTCCTCGTGTGGCAAGGCTGCCGCACCCGGGCACGAGCCTCATGCCGTGAAGCCCAGGCAACACGGCGCTATGCAACCCAACTCGACAGCTTCAAATGCTCTATTTGAAACTCTGTCCTTCGTAAGGTACTTGGCTCAAACTCGCCCTCAAAGTACGGGCGTTGAGGTAGAAAGTCATCCGTGTGGGTTTCTGCTGTCAGCCGTATCGGTGCCCCCGCTCTGCAACCGCAGGGCTGGAGGCCCCAATACGGAGGATGTCCATGGGCAGAGCTGCACGCGAATGGCTGGGACGCCATGGGTGGGAGCTGTTTCTCATCGTGGCTGCCGCGGTGGTCGGCGATGTAGTCGATCACCTCTGGTAGACGGCCGTTCTTGGCGCAACGAGGGCGCCAAGAACGGCCTGCCCCGGCAACGAGTGGTTCCCGTTCCGCGCGCACGGGACGGGAACCACTCTGTGGCCTCGCCGGGTCTGCCGGTGAGGCCAGGCCGAGACTGCCGATCCTTCGGCAATCTCCCACTGTAAGCGCCCGATCCGTCCGGCTCCAGGCCGACAGCCAGGTGCCTCTTCGAAGGAGCGTCGAGCGGAAATCAAGGGAGTGGTCCCGCAGGCAGCGGGAGTGGCCCGTCGACGGCATCCAAGGCTCTGTCTGAGTTCTTCCCCGCGTGTGCGGGGGCTGCTTTGTCCCTCAGGGACTGGGGATACCGATCGGCAGAACGGCCCTCTTGTAACCACGACCGGCGTCGGCCTTTTTGCGTCGTTCGATGAAATCGACGACGCGCTCACTGTCCATAAGTGAAAGGGGTAGACAGGAATTGTCCGATGCTCCGCCGCCCGGGCCAGCCGAGCAGCGCCTCAGTTGGGATCCGCGTCGTAAGCCGTGCATACCCGCTGTAACCGTGGACGGAGCGACCGCCCATCACTCCCTGTGCGCGCTTCTTGCTGGAGCCGATGAACTGGCCGCCCTGGACTGCGCGTCACCGGGTGAGAACGTCGCTGTCATCGAGCATCTGCTAGCCATCTGCTTCGCCTCTGGTACCTGTCCGTCTTCGGACGAGGAATGGCGCGCCTGGGTGGTCGGCAAACAGACCCTCGCGCCGGCGGCGGCATGGCTGGCATGCCAATCGGACGACGCTTGGGACCTGTTTCACCCCACGGCGCCCCTGGTGCAGAACTCCCTGCTGGCGGCGGATCTCAATGAGAGTGGCACGGGAACAGCCCAGTTGGTTATCGAACACGCGGGGGACTACAACCAGCACTTCGACCATCATCACCTTGAGCTCGACAATCCGCTCCCGGCGGCGGATGCCTTCCGTGCCACGCTCACCCAACACGTGTACGGCCCCTATGGGCGAGCTCGCATGTCTGGCAAGCGGCTTGGCCCCAAGGTGACCAATCTCGCCGCGGGCCGGCTCACGGGAAGGATCCGTGTCGTCGCCCTGGGGCAGACGCTCGGCGAGACACTGCGCCTGAACCTCTACCCGCCAGAGGGCGCGGGGGATTCACTCAACACGTCCTGGACCACTGGCGTCATCGAGCGCCGAACGTTCACCGAGAAGGCGAAGCCCAGAGTCCCGCGAAGTTCCGCGGATCTTCACAGTGCCCTGGGGCGTTCCGTGCTTTTGCGCGCGAACCGCGGACCGCGAGGGCAGATTGTCGTCGACAGGGTCCTGATTGGCGCCGGCGAGATCCTGGAACTTGACCCGGACCGGCACCTTCAGGATGCCGTGTTCAGCAAGACGACGAACGGTCTGAAGAAGCCGTTGTGGCCGTCCCCCAGCAGGGCGCTGTGGCAGGAAGCCCATGCTCTGTACAGCGCCGTCAGGGACGACCGAATCGGTTTGTACGCGCGGCTGCGTTCCCTACCGTATGAGCGGACGGGGACAGGCGCCCCATACCAGTTGTGGGCAGTGGGGCTGCTGGCCAACAAGACCTTGCCCGTCGCCTGGACGCACGGTGCATACCCCTACGCCCCGGGCATGGCTGCCCACCTCTATCGGGCCTCCCGACGGGGCTCGGACATCGCTGAACACATCGCACGGAGCTTGAAGAACGCGGCCATCCTGGCCGCGGAGACGGCCTTTCCCGCCATGCGGGGTGCGGATGAGGCTGGTCAGGTGGCACGGCTCGATGCCCGGTGGGCTTTCTGGCCTGCTGCGGAGGACCCCTTCCACGAACTGCTGGACGAAGTGGTCGACAGAGGTCCGGAGGACGACGACCCGGTGTCGGCGCCCCTTGTTGCTTATGCACTGGGCTTGATGGCGACAGCTCGCACTCAGATGCTTCAGCGGCTCGACACCCTGCCCCCGAACGACCGTAATCACCGCGCGCGGGCCCAGGCCGTGCGGCGCTTCGACGAGGACATGTCCAATGACTGGGCCCCGGCCGAACTGCGAGGGGAGATAGCGCGTGACTGAGCACGGCTTGTCCGGCGGAACAGACCAGGAGCGCCTTCGGGTCGCGCACGACAGCGCGGCCCTCACCGCTTGGCTGACCACTCTCGTCCGCAACCGCGAGTACGGGACCCTCGCCGAACTGCGGCGGGCCACAGGCGCCACCAACGCCCACATCCGCGCGGGCTGGTACGGCGGTGACGACCACCGCGATCTGTTCGAGCGGATGGCCTTCCTGTTCGCCATCTACCACCAAGGGCGCTCCACGCCCTCGTACGGCCACGGCAGTCTAGGCGCTGCGGCCCGCCGGATCGGAGACGGGACCGGACGTGGGCCTGACAACCCCGGAGCCGAGCGGCTCCTGAACCGTGTCGTCGCCAGTCGGCGGATCCCCTGGCGCCATCTTCAGCATGTGGTCACCCGCCTGCGGTCCTGCGAACAGCCGCCGCCGTCGTGGACGGTACTGACCGAGGACCTCATCAACTGGAACGACCGCAAGGCGCGCGTCGCCTACGGGTGGTCGGTCGACTTCCACACCCCGCCGGCGCGAGGCCGGGAAACACAGAACGAACCGACGACACGGAAGGACACCACCTCGTGACTGAGGCATCTCGGAGCCAGTTCCTCTCCCTGCACCTCATCGAGACCCTCGCGGCGGTCCTCCCGGTGCGCGACGAGAACGCGCAGCCCAAGACGCTTGTCTTCGGAGGCGTGGAGCGTCACATGATCACCAGTCAGGCACGCCGGCGTGCCGAGCGGGTCCACGCCCGCAACCGCGCCAACGCGGGCCGCGGGGCGCTCAAGGGACGGAGCATGGGCGTCCGTACCCGTGAGTGGGCGCTCCTGGCCGGACGTGAACTCGAGTCCGCCCACGGCTGGGAGAAGGAGAAGGCCCTGGCCACGGCCCGTGCGGTGATGGAGGCGAGCGGACTTAAATTCGGCGACCCGAAGAAGAAGACGGTGGCCAACCTGACGAAGGTGCTCGTCTTCGCGCCGGCCGATGCCGCAGTGAGGATCGCGGGCCACATCGCGGACCAGGCGGCGAAAATCGAAGAGTGGCGCGACGCATACCTCGAAGCTCAGGCCAGCGCGGAGGCAGCGAAGAAGACACGTCGTGGAGCCAGGAAGAAGGCCGCATCATCGCCAGAGGCGGAAGAGACAGAGGAGACGTCCTCAGCGGAAGCTGTCGCGTCCGTCCCGCTACCACTGCTGCCCAAGGCCACCCGGGACGCCGTTCTGCTCGCCCTCGCTCCACGCGACGCCGTGGACATCGCGCTCTACGGCCGTTTTCTGGCCGAGATCCCTGACTCACCGAACGTCGACGGTGCCGTTCAGACCGGGCACGCCTTCACCGTGCACGAAGCTGAGCAGATCGAGGACTTCTACGCGGCAGCCGACGATGCGAAGCTGGATCGCAAGCGCAACGCCCTCAGCTTCCTCGACGCCGCCGACGACGCGGGCGCTGGCATGACCGGCTACCAGTCGCTGATCTCCGGCACCTTCTACCGGCACGCCGTCCTTGACCGCACGCAACTGCGCACCAATCTGCGGGCGGCCGGAATGGACGAGCAGGAGGCCGAGACGGCAGCCTCTGAAGCCGAAGAGGAGTTCGTGACCGCCTTCGTGGAGGCGTTCCCGGAGGCGAAGAAAAACTCCACCGCATCTACCGGGTCCCTGCCCATGCTCGTTCTCGCATTCGAGGGAGAACGCCCGTACAACTACGCGTCCGCTTTCCAGCGGCCGGTGGATGAAGGCCCGGTGTCGGCCGGCGGGGAGGGACCTGCAGGACCTGCGGCCGTTCGCAGGCTGTTGCGCCACCACACCTTCGTCAGCCGCCGCCGCGAGGACCTGCGCACCGCGCGGGTACTCACGTACGACCCCGAAATCGATGTACTCCTGGGCGAATTGGGCTTGCCGGAGTCACTGACTGTGGTGGAGCGAACCGAGGACCTGACCCCGTGAACGACCCACACGTGCTGCTTGTCCGGCTGGCCGGTCCCCTGCAGTCCTGGGGCCTCACCGGCCGGTTCGCGCGCCGCGACACACACACCCGTCCCACCAAGTCCGGCGTGATCGGCTTGTGCGCCGCGGCTCTCGGCCTCGCCCGGGAGGAGCCCCTCGGGGAACTTGCCGAGGTCCTCTTCGGGGTCCGCGCCGACCGCCCCGGCACGCCGCTTCGCGACTACCACACGGTCGGCGGAGGCACCTATCCCTTGCGCCCCCGGGACCTCCTCACCGACCACCAGCGTGCCGACAAGGCCGCGACCGCTTCGGTACTGAATTCAGAGCCCGGCCCGTTCGGCCGCGGGGAGTTGGAAGCCTGGTACGGCTCACCGAAGTACGTCACCGCGGACCCGGCATCGGGAGCCCTCGTCTCCGGAGAGGTCCGCCGCCACGCTCTGATCACAGAGCGTTGGTATCTCGCTGACGCCGCCTTCCTCGTAGGCCTGGAGCACCCCGATGCAGCACTCCTGGATCGGATCGGTCATGCGTTGGAGCACCCCAAGCGGTTGCTCTGGCTCGGTCGTAAGGCATGTCCGCCCTCAGGCGACCTCGCCCTCGGCATCGTTCGAGGCACTCTCAGAGAAGCGTTCGAGACGCATGCCCTGCTCCCCGACGATTCTTGTTACGAGGCTGAGCCGCCAGCTCCGGTGACAGCGGTACGTCCATGGGCCTGGATCGAGAGTCCGCGCCCGCTCCCTGGCATCGGCGCCCTGTCGGACCAGCCTGTGCGGTTCGGCGCGGACGGAGGCGTTCACAGCCTCCGCTGGGAGACCCGTCACCGCATCACCATCGCCTCAAACGCCCGCGGATGGGACATCATCCTGTGAATACAACAGCCGCCACATCGCATGCGCGTTCAGGCCCGGGTGGCACCGCCAGGTTCGTTGCCACGCAGAGTCTCCTTACTCTCGACGCCCGGCATCCTTATGTCGCCAAATCACTCATCGACGCACAGGACATGCACCGGACCGTCATGAGCGGTTTCCCCGGATGGGTGGACGATGGTAGTCCTGACGCCCGCTCGCAGATGGGCATCCTGTCGACCTGGACAGTCGATCTCCGGCAGGCACAGCTCAACCTGGTGGTCCAGTCCTCGGTTCCCGCCGACTGGAGCAATGTGCCCCGGAGCGCCCTGGTCGAAGCTCCAGAGACCCTCACCGTCGACCGCACTTTCCGCATCGGCGACCGTGTCGACTTCCGCACGGTCGTGAATCCAGTCCGAAGCATTCCGCCCGCGCCGGGCTCACCGCCCAAAACCCGCGGTATCCGAGTCCCCCACACCCGTCCCGAGCACGTGAAGACGTGGTTCTCACACCGTCTGCAACCGTCGGGAGAACCTCCGGTCGCCCCTAACGGTGTCGCCCGCATTGGTGCTGACGCGGACACTGAGAGGCTTGCTCTGCGCATGCTCCCGCGAGTCTCCAGTCCGGCACCACATAAGGGCCTGCGCATTGCTCGTGCGGAGATCAAGGGCACCATCACGGTGACCGACCCGAAGACGTTCGTCACCGCCCTCACCCAGGGCATCGGCCACGCGCGTGCCTACAGTTGCGGGCTGATACTCGTGCGCTGAACGGGGGCTCTTGGCGCTCCCCGGACCCGCGGGAATGGTCCCAGGCTCCACACGGTGCCATAGGAGAGGAAGATGTGCTCCCCGCACCCGCGGGGTTGGCCCCTTCACGTGGCCCACCTTCCCCTACCCCACGGGCTGCTCCCCGCACCCGCGGGGTTGGTCCCAGCACAGTGGTGACAGAAGGCAGGGTCCTGGTCTGCTCCCCGCACCCGCGGGGTTGGTCCCAGATCAAGCAGCAGAAGGCGACGCAGGTCCGCGCTGCTCCCCGCACCCGCGGGGTTGGTCCCCCGACCGTCGTCACCCAGGACGGCCCGTGGGAGTGTTCCCCGCCCCCGCGGGGTTGGTCCCGAACTGTTCGGGGCGGTCGTGGCGGCGTCGTACTGCTCCCCGCACCTGCGGGGATGGTCCGATGGCATCGGCCGCACGCCACCTTGCCGACGCCTGCTCCGCGCACCGCGGAGATGGTCCCCACCACCGGGCGCTCGTCACGTGCCTGCCGAGGTGCTCTCCGCACCCGCGGGGTTGGTCCCCCGCCCGCGTGGCTGCCGCCGGACACGATCGACTGCTCCCCGCACCCGCGGGGTTGGTCCCCAGGCACGGGCCACCGCATCCGCTCTGCGCAGCTGCTCCCCGCACCCGCGGGGATGGCCCCGGCATCTGCACGGACGTCGACGCGGGCGCCTACTGCTCCCCGCACCGGGGATGGCCCCGAGGACGCGAAGCAGCCCCGGCTCCGCAACAACTGCTCCCCGCGCCCGCGGGGATGGTCCCACCGCCATCGCCATCACAGCGATCATCGCCCCCTGCTCTCCGCACCCGTGGGGATGGTCCCATGCGGATCTTGAACAACCAGACGCACAACGTCTGCTCCCCGCACCCGCGGGGATGGTCCCGGCGTGTGGGACCTGGAGGTGTATCAGGGCTCCTGATCCTCGCGCCCGCGGGGATGGTCCCTGTACATGATCACGGCCCCCGAGCCTTGGCCACTGCTCCCCGCACCAGCGGGGATGGTCCCGCGCGCTCTGCGTCAGTGGTGCTGTCGGAGTGCTGTTCCCTGCACCCGCGGGGATGGTCCCTGGCCCACATTCGGGATCACTGTGTCGGACACCTGCTTCCCGCGCCCGCGGGGATGGTCCCAACTCGTTGGCGTGCTCCAGCCCAGGGCACCGCTGCTCCCCGCGTCCGCGGGGATGGTCCCTACGGGCACCCCTGCCCGGCGTGCGTCAGGGGCTGCTCCCCGCACCCGCTGGGATGGTCCTACCTGGTAAGGAAGACACGAAACCGAGTTCGCCTGCTCCCCGCATCCGCGGGGATGATCCCGTCCAGGACCTCATGGGCATCGACTGGCCGGTCTGCTCCCCGCACCTGCAGGGTGGTCCCGCCAACCGGCGCGAAGATCAAGCAGATTGACACTGCGCCCCGCACCCGCGGGGATGGTCCCGACGTCGTCACCCTCGTCACGAACCTTCTCAACTGCTCCCCGCACCCGCGGGGTTGGACCCCACTTGTTGTCCGCGGGTGCCGCCGCCCGCCTGCCCCCCCCGCACCCGCGGGGTTGGTCCCGACCCCCGGCGCGCGCTCCGGAATGGCGCCATCTGCTCCCCGCACCTGCGGGGTTGGTCCCCGGGGCCGTCTTGGTGGTGGAAAGGACGACCACTGCTCCCCGCACCCGCGGGGATGGTCCCGGGACCTGGGACAACGGGGCGGCAGAGGGTGGCTGCTCCCCGCACCCGCGGGGATGGTTCCCCCAAGGCCCTGGCCTACTACCGCAACACGCTCTGCTCCCCGCACCCGCGGGGATGGTCCCATGCGGGAGCCCTACACGGGCCTCGCACAGCACCTGCTCCCCGCACTTGCGGGGATGGTCCCCATGGCGCCATCCCCGCCCAGATGGCGGCGATCTGCTCCCCGTACCCGCGGGGATGGTCCCCCCCGGCTTCCTCCTCGACGGCCTCACTGCCCTCTGCTCCTCGCACCCGCGGGGTTGGTCCCATGCCCGAGGTGCAAAAGGCGCTCACGCAGATCTGCTCCCCGCACCCGCGGGGATGGTCCCCTGTGGGGCGGCCTGTCCGACGCCTCCACCATCTGCTCCCCGCACCCGCGGGGATGGTCCCGTCAACCAGATCACGGACGAGCTGTTGGACGACTGCTCCCCGCACCCGCGGGGATGGTCCCACCAACGGGACCCTCGCCGACAGCACGGTCCTCTGTTCCCCGCACCCGTGGGGATGGTCCCCACGCCCGCAAGAAGCAACTCGCCGACCTCAACTGCTCCCCGCACCCGCGGGGATGGTCCCGGCACGGAGGCAGGCAAGCGGGCGATGGTGGGCTGCTCCCCGCACCCGCGGGGATGGTCCCAACCCGATCGTCGGCCCGATGAACGGCCACGACTGCTCCCCGCACCCGCGGGGATGGTCCCATGGAGGACTATGCCCAGGTGCTCGCCGGGATCTGCTCCCCGCACCCGCGGGGATGGTCCCACCCCGCGCCACGCCTGGCGTGTGCTGCGCTCCTGCTCCCCGCACCCGCGGGGAATGGTCTCGAACACGTGAAACCGAGTTCGTGCATTCATCTCTGCTCCCCGCACCCGCGGGGGTGATCCCAGGGCACCCCCGCCAACGATTCCCGCACCCGTGGGAATGGTCTCGTGGTTCCCCTGCTCCTCGCACCCGCGGGGTTGGTCCCGAATGTCAGGACGCCGCGAACTACCTGCTGCCCCGCTCCCCGCGTCCGCGGGGATGGCTCCATCGTGCTCGACGTCTCTGAGCCGGTCACCAACTGCTCCCCGCTCCCGCGGGGATGGTCCCACCAGAGCCGATGTGCGCCGGCGCCTGGTCGACTGATCCCCGCACCCGCGGAGTTGGTCCCGGCACCCTGGTGAGCGAGTACAAGATGTCCGGCTGCTCCCCCCGCGGGGTTGGTCGCCGGCTTGTCCTCGACGGGGTACCAGCCGCCTCCTGCTCCCCGCACTCGCGGGGGTGGTCCCCCGATGGAGACGGCGACCGCGACGGCCGCCGACTGCTCCCCGTGCCCGCGGGGATGGTCCCCAGCCGATCTTGTTGTAGGCGAGGATCAGTCCCTGCTCCCCGCACCCGTGGGGATGGTCCCATCAATGCGCCGACCACGACCGAGCGGAACGCTTGCTCCCCGCACCCGCGGGGATGGTCCCATGACGCTCGAGCGCAGCAGTCGCCAGGCGTGCTGCTCCCCGCACCTGCGGGGATGGTCCCAGGCACCTACGCGCGGGCGAGAGTGCTGCGGTCTGCTCCCCGCACCCGCGGGGATGGTCCCACCAACGACCGCGTGGCGCTCGACGCCGCCGACTGCTCCCCGCACCCGCGGGGATGGTCCCGCCAGCATCACACGCCCCGGCTCCAGCCCGGCCTGCTCCCCGACCCGCGGGGGATGGTCCCGACACAGCCGAAGACGACGAAGAGGACGCCAACTGCTCTCCGTACCCGCCGGGATGGTCCCCGGTAGGCGCCGGTGCCGTCGGCGTGGTGCATCTGCTCCCCGCAACCGCGAGGTGGATGTGGGTGTGGTGCGGCGGGTGCGTGCGGCCGTTGTGTTCGCGGTCGTGGCGGTTGGGTGTGTTGATCTGTCCGGTGGTGTGAGGGTGGCTTTGGGGTGGCGGAGGGTGGCGAACATTTGATCGGCAAACGTGATGTCTATCACAGTACGATGTGTGGGCCCAGGTCACACCCTGTGTCACAAGTGGATTGTTGCGTTCCGTCAAGAACATGTGTCGCAGAGTTAATTCCTCGGGGTCCGTCCAGCGGTGAAGGGGGTGAGGACCGCGAGTCCTCCCCCCGCTCCGCAACGGTGTGGCGCAGGGGCCGAGTTGATCAGAAGGAGGGTCCGTGGGGCTTCACTGGGCCTGGCACGTGCTGGCGGTCGCCGGCGCCTGCCGGATGACCGCAGTCGCCTTCGATGCCGTCGTACGACGCGTCGTGCGCATCGCCTCGCTGGCTCGCGACGAGCACCGCTTGCCCGCACGCGTTCTTGCGCCAACCCCCGCCCTGTCCGCCGGACTGCGCCCTGATACGGGGACCGCTGTTCCGCCGCCCGCCGTGGAGGAGCAGTGACCAGTCCTGACGAGCAGGACTTCGGCGTGATCGAGCCCGCCGAACTTCCGACCGACTTCGAGGTGTTCTTCAGCCGTCACAAGGGCGAGTTCCTGCGGGTCGCCGCTACCCGCACGCGCAACTCGCACGACGCGGACGAAGCCGTCATGGACGCCGCGGTGGTGATGTACCGCAAGTGGCCGCGCGTTCTTGCCCATCCGAATCCGATCGCTCTGGCCCACCGCATCCTCGAGAACGCCATCGCCGACTTCTACCGGCGGCGGGCCCGCACCGCTGACAGGGAGATCAGCTACGGGGAACTCAGCTACGCCGACGTGCCCACCGCCGACGACCTGTTGCTGCTGCGCGACCACGACCAACTCGACCGCGCCCTGGCCGACCTCGACCGGCGCGCGCCCCTCCAGGCGAACTGCGTCCGTCTGCGCTACTTCGCCGAACTCGGCTACAGCGAGATCGCCACCCGCTTGGACATCACGCTCAACGCGGCCCGGACCAACGTCCACTTGGGCCTGAAAAACCTCAACCACCTCATCGGTCTCCCGGATCCGGAGAAGGGGAAGTCCTGATGTTGGAAGATCTCCTGCGCGCCGAAGCGCAAGCCCTGCACCGCACCTACGACAACCACGACACCGACGACTTCATGCACCGCCTCGCCGTCCGGATCGCCCAAGAGGCTGCGCGCCCACCTCGCGTGGCCCGCGCAGTCCTTGCCCCAGACCCTCACCCCCAACGCCTGCAGCTCCCGCCGCCCGCGGCAGCCCCCGCCCCCAGCCGCCCGGCCGCCGCCAGGCCACGCACCCGCCGCGGCCCACGGCGCCGCCCTACCCCGATCCTCACCCAGGACCCGGCCATCACTCCGACCGCCGTCGTCGAACACGTACGCCGGCTGTGCGAGACGGTGCTGCGCTCCAACGACATCGACTCCCTTGCCGACTTCGCCGCCGATTACAACCCACGCGGCGCCCGGACTTTCGCCTGCCTCCTCTACACCCTCGACCGCCGCGAAAGCGCCCTGTACTGGTGGCGATTCGCCGCCGGCGCCGAAGATCCCCTCGCTGCCCACCTGCTCGCAGCCCACCATGCAGCCGTCGGTATCCCTCCGGACGCCCGCCTTTGGCGGGCGGTCGCTCGCATGCTCGGCTTCACCCACGACCGTCACCTCCCCCAGCCCGTACGGCCCAGCACGCACCTCGCCGAAGGATTCGCCCGCACCGTGCCCTGGGGCACGGCCCTGAGCACCTTCATCAAGACCGAACGACTACCTGGAGAACTCGCCAGACGCTGAACTAGCCGTGACCGGCTAAAGAGGGGGCCGCACTGGCCCCCTTCGCCAAGCCATCGCGGAACTACCGCGGCCATGAGCCCAAGGGCAACGCCATTTTGAGGTCCATTGCTAGTGGCCAGTTCGGTCGCTTAGGTGATGCACCTTCTACCTCGTTGTACCCGGAGCTCGCACCGAGGGCGCCCTCACCGAACGCCACGACGTACGCATGGCCCGCCTCTGGGACCCCAAGGCCGGTGTCCTGCCCGCCTGCGGGTACCGCTGGGTGGGGCGCCTGCTACGTCAACGGCCGTCCCTCTGCGTCTTCTCGACGTGTCGCCGGGGGCGGGGCCGGTGGCGGCGGGGCTTCGGGGTGACGGGCGAGGCGGCGTTGCAGGTCGATGTGGCGGAACTGGTAGATGGGTCCGACCTGCCGCAGGACGCCCCGCGCCTGGTGGGCGTCGGTGAGGAACGTCATGAGGTGGCGTGGCAGGGCCCCCTGATAGCGGGCCGCCAGGTAGAGACGGCTCAGGGTGAAATCGCCCCAAGCGGTGCGGTGGAGAGCGGCGGCCAGACCAAGCACGAGTCCGCTCCAGAAGCCGATGCCGCAGCCGAACACAGTGCTCTCGATCAGTCTGCTGACGGGATCGCCGCCGCGAAGGTCACCGTTCAGATACCCCAGCAGGGTGCCCAGGAGGAGTCCGGCCAGGAGTCCGAGGAGGGCGCCGGTGCGTACGAAACCCCGGCAAGCCATGCGGTCCTGGAGGAGCAGTTCCTCTGGGCTTGTGACCGAGGAGAGGTCGGCTGGGGCGGCGCTCCATGACGTGACCAGCCAGCAGACAAGTCCGGCCACGGCACCCCAGCCGACGCCGGCCACCCTGTCGAGGAGGAAGTCGAGGGCTGTGCCGACGAGGAGGGAGGTCCCGAGCCCGAGAAGGAGGGGGCTGCGGTTCCAGGACCAGTGGCCCCGAGCTGTGGGTGTGTTTCGTTCTCGCAGTCGGAACACGTGGCTGAGTAGCCATCCCGCGGGCAGGTAGGCGGCCAACATGGCCAACATCCAGAGCGGGGGCCCCAGCAGGCCACCGTCCCAGCCCCCGAGCATGAGCGTGACACCGGGCGCGGAGCAGAACAGCGCCACGAGTTGCCCGAGGCTGCCCCCGGTAAGAAGTCCCAGATGGGCAAGGCCTAAGCCCAGGAGCGTCAGCAGGAACATCGCTGCGCCCAGGACCGCGCCCGACAGTAGCCGTCGTGTGGTCTCGGGCACGGCCAGCCGCAGTTGCCACCAGGCGAGGTCGGCTCCGCCGTGCAGATCGAGCTCCAAGTGCCGGGCCAGGAAGGTGAGCGTCTGCTGGGCCTGGCGGCTGGTCCATCGCACCTGGTGGCCGGGAAGGGGGCGGTAGGCGGCGGGGATGAAGCCGTCGAAGAGCCGGGCGCGGATGGCTGTGGCGGTGGGGAAGCGGGTGGTGTCGCACAGTTCGGCCGGGTCGGGTAACGCGGTGAGGCGTTCGCCGGGGCGCGGGTTGTAGATCGTTCGGGCCAGGAACAGTGTCAGGGGCGTCTGCAGGGCCTGGCCGACGGGGGTATCGGTGGGCAGGAGGTCGAGCACGGGCCGCCAACGCTCGGCGGAAGGGGTGCCCTCTCCGCCGGCGTCGCGGCGCAGGTAGGCGGCGGCCTCCTCAGGCACTACGGCATCGAGTTCGATGCCGGCTGCCCCGGTGAGGCGCACGGGAACGCCTGCGTCAGCGGGCGGATCGACGGCGTCCCGGTACTCGGCGGTGCGGCTGGTCAGCACAAGGGGGGTTCCCGGAGGCAGGGTGCGGTTCACGGCGTCCAGGGCCACAGCTCGGGTGTGCGCGGGCAGTTCGTCCAGTCCGTCGAGCAGGGGAATGATCAGGCGCCGGTCCAGCAGGGCTTGGGCACGCGACGTGACCTGCCCGGGTCCGCCTGTGGTTGGAGCGGGAACTGGCGCGGCAAGGCCCGGGTAGTCGGTCGCGAGACGATCGGCCAGCCACGCGTCGAGTTCCCGGCGGTCGGGATCCCAGGAGGCCAGCGGGAAGATGACCGGGACCGCCGAGCCCGCCTCGCGCGACTGGAGCAGACCCAGCAGGAGGCGTATCAGCAGCATCGTCTTGCCCGCGCCCGGCTCACCGAGGATGAGCAGGCGTCTGCCCGGTACGCGGGCGGTGAAGACCTCAATGATCTCGCCGTCGCTGCCGGCCAGGCCCTCGGGGCCGGATGTCCTGGCGGGCCTCAGTGCGGTCTGGTCGGCGGGCGCCCCGGTGGACGTACGCACGAGAAGGTCCCAGGGTTCCACCAGATCGGCACGGGCGGGCCGCCAAGGGACCGGCAGTGCGTACGGTTCATCGAGGCGCCGGACTCTCGCCTCCGCCTGCCACTGGGTGCGCACCGCCAACGCCAGTTCGTCGGTCATGGCCGTCAGGCCGAGGCTGTCGGCGTGTTCGCGCCGATCGGCCCGATAGCCGAGCCACGAAATGTACAGCGACGCCACACCGACGACGAGGCCCACGGCGGTACCGGCGATCCCTAGCAGGTGTTCGGCGCTCGCTCCGCCGCCCCGGTGAGCCGACTTCGCGAAGATCAGTCCGACGGCCGCGACGGCTCCCGCAACCAGGGCCCATGCTCGGTAGCGTCCGCGCCTGCTGCTGCCGTCACCACGTGTGTCCCCCGTTCGCATGGGCATGAGGATGCCTTATCGCGCAGCAAGGCGACAGGCCGAAGCCGGACGGGTGAATACCCAGCGTACGACCTCTCACCGCATCGACGGCCGCGAAGAAGTGATCGGAGAATGCTGCCCGCAGCCCCGCTCACGGCTGTCCCTGACTGTCCGCGAAGTCCCCGATTCTTGCTGGCCATCAGGCGGACCGTTTCTTGTTGTGCCCGCAACCAAGTGAAGACGAAGAGCGAGGATTTTCAAGGAGCCTCATCAGTTGCCCAGCAGGTAGAAGTTCGCGGGTGTGTGAGGCTGACAAGCCAGTAGAGAACCCGTGCTCCGGTCATTGTCGCAGCACCTCATCGTGACCGGACTAGTTCCTCAGATAGTCCTTCGCCCTGCACCCGACGGCACGCTGCGACGCCAGGCAGCACCAACGGCCGCCCACAATGTGCGCCCGGCCGGACCGGGTCACGACGGCGGCGAGCAGTGTGACTTACCGCCCGTGCGGGTGAGCCGACGGCACATCCCGGGCGTGCCGGACACCAGGCTCGCTACGAAGATCACGACCCTTCCCGGTCTTCGAAAGGGAGCCTCGTGCGCACCACCGCAGTCCGTACCGCGGCCGCCGCGCTGTCCGCGCTTGCCGTCCTGCTCACCCCCACCACCGCACGCGCCGCTGACCCCGGCGAGACCGTCGTCATGCCCGTCCGCGACGCCCTCGCTGCCATGCCGGTCCACAACGAGGACCGCACCGGCTATCAACGCACCAAGTTCCGGCACTGGACCGACGCCGATCGCGACGGCTGCAACACCCGTCAGGAAGTACTGAAATCCGAGGCCGTCGTCGCTCCGGAGCAGGGCCCCAACTGCACCCTGAGCGGAGGTGAGTGGTATTCGCCGTACGACGACACTTACTTCACCGTCGCCCGCGCCCTCGACATCGACCACCTCGTCCCGCTCGCCGAGGCCTGGGACTCCGGCGCCTCCACCTGGACGGCCAAGGAGCGCGAGGCTTACGCCAACGACCTTGGGGACGCCCGCGCACTGATCGCGGTCTCCGCCGCGTCCAACCGCTCAAAGGCGGATCAGGACCCGGCCACCTGGCAACCGCCCGCGGCCGGCTACCGCTGCACCTACGCCACCGACTGGGTAGCCGTCAAAACCCGCTGGCGCCTGGCGATCGACCCCGTCGAACGCACCGCGCTCACCGGCATCCTCAGCGCCTGCCCGGACATCCCCATCGCGGTCACCCAAGCCCGCTGAACGAAGGTCTGGCCCGCCGCAAGGGGGGGTGCCCCTATGGGATTCGTCAACCCGTGGGGGTTCCAGGCGGCCGAGGCCGGAGGAGGGGGTCCTGCCGGGCACCTGGAGATCGCGGAAGATGTCGGTCAGGACGATGAGGCCGGTCTGGAACTCGGCCTCGTCATTGGCGTCCAGAGCCAGGAGACTGGAGCGGCTCATCGGCGGCCGGGGGATGAGTTGGTGGCCGAGGACCAGTTCGCTGGTGACGTCAAGGAAGTTCAGAGCGCGGAGGAGTGCGCGCGGCTCGGTATTCTGCAGTTCGGCTGGCCCGGTCGGCGGGGCCAAAGCTGCAGTGACCGCCGCAAGGTAATCTGCGAGCCTGTCCGGCGCTGGCCAGCGGGCAGCTGTATCCGCGAGGCCTCCGAGCGCCCCGGGGAGCGCAAGCGTCCGTCCCTCCTCGCCACCAGGGGAGCGTGCCAGGCTGCGGGTCTCCGCGAGACCCGCAGCAGCCCGTGCGCCCGGCGGTGGCCACATGCCTGCCGCGCACATGGGCAGCCTGGAACCGCACCCAGTCCCGCCGAGCCTGTCAACTGCCACTTCGTTCACGGCCGCGGTCTCCTGAGGGCCGGTTCGCGCCGTCGGCGCTGCTGCGCATCTGCGCCTGCGCAGCACGCAGAGCGTCGAACCGATGCTGTGTGCGCACGGCGTACCGGCAGGCGAGGTGGCAGGTGAGCCAAGCGATCGGCCCGAACAGCAGGGGCAGGTATACGTCTTCGGGAAGCGGGTCGCTGTCCCAGTGACGGGCCAGAACCTGGTTCGTGATGAGAACGGCGACGGTGTAGGCCACTGCCGCCATGGTCAGCACAGTCCTGCCTCGCTCGCGCAGCCTAGGGCGAGCGCGACGGCGATGAGGAAGATGGCGGGGAGGAGGAGCGGCAGACTGCGCAGGGCCACGGCGCGATATGCGGCGGACGGATCGGTGGGGACTTTGCCACTCCAGTAGCCCAAGCTCCCGAGGCCGACCCAGGTCGTTAGGAGATCGACGAGCCAGAAGGCCGCCGCGGCGAGCACCGTGGACAAGGCCACCGTGCTGCGGCTCGGCACCACGTGGGGCGGGGGGTCGCCCGGTACCCAGGCCGGGCGGGGCGGCAGCTGTGATGGCCGTGTCGCGCTGCGGCCTTGGACCGCTCGCTGCTCGTCCTGCCGTGTTGACCGTTGCACCAGGAGCACGCCGACCACGGCGGTGACGGCGCCAACGCTTGCTTGGGCGAAGTATTCGTCGGCACCTGCCTGTTGCAGGATCTTGCCAGTGATCGCGCCGGCCAGCAGGGGGATCAGCGCCTTGGCGGCCGCTGTGAGACGCGAGTCCGATGGGGCTGCGGGATCGAGTGATGTCATGTCGGTTCCCCGTGAAGATGTCTGTGACGTGTGGTTTCGCGAGTGGCCGCTCTCCGTGAGCGTGGCGGCGAGAGCGGGGCTCGGGCATGCGGTCGGATGTGTCAGACGACCTGCTCGGCGGCGGGCCGGGTCGTGTCGGGCTCTCGGAGTGCGAAGGCTCCCGCCACGGAGATCGCCGCACCGATGACGAGTTCGTACGCGGCCCCGTCCACCGGCAAGGGCAACAGGGCGATCACACCGGCGATGATCAGGCCGATGCCGCAGGCCTTCGGCAGGATCCTGGCGCGCAGCGTGGCAATGCCCAGCAGTACGAAGGAGGCGTTGGCCAGCCAGGCGGCCAGGAAGCCGATCGCCATGCGCCCGGGGGTGTCGCCATCGAGGATTTGGGGAGCCTGGTCGGCGAGCGCCGGGGTGATGAAGAGGTCGGCGAATATCCACCCGGTCTGCAGGGCCATGTTGGCCATGCAGGCGACGATGGCCACCAGCCCGAAGCGCCCGACTTGGTCGACTTGCCGCAGGTGGATGCTAACCAGCCCCCAGGTGATGCATATGGCCCCGACGAAGCGCAACGCCGAGGATGCGGCGAACGTGTCGGTAACGACCTGATCGGAGAATTTGGCGGGCTGGGGCAGCAGTTGCAGGGCGGCCCCCAATGCCAGTGACAGACCGCCGGCGACGGCGGCTGCGGTTCCGGTGTGAATGAAGCGATGCATGATCGCCTCCTCTCGGTATCGGTAGGCCGACGGTAGGGACCGGCAGACCGCAAGTCGTCCGACCGGTGGCAGAGCCGACGTCTGTCGTAAGGCAGATGACGGCGCGTCGGGCCGCCGCTACCGTGCGGTCATGGAGGAGCAACGCCACGGCGAGGACGCCGCGTTCGTCCGGCGCGTGTTGAGGTCACCGCTGCTGGACGGCGTGCTCGCGGTCGCGCTCGCCGCATACGCCGCGGCCGACGCCCTGACGGGAGGGGAGTGGCCCGAACCGCACCCGGTGTCTGCTGTGCTGGCGGCGCTTGCCGGCGGCTTCCTCGCGGCGCGCCGGACCCGGCCATTGATCTCGCTCACCGGCGCACTGGGCGCCCTCGCGGCTGTCAGCGTGGCCCTGGGGCACTACGAATCCGGCTCCAGTGTGCTGATCGCTCTGTCGGCCGCCTACGCCGCAGGGGCGTACGGCGGCAACGTGCCGTATGCCCTCGCGGTGCTGACCGCATTCGCCTTGACGGAGGGGATCGGCCAACCGGCGGCGGAGGCAACTCCAGATGTGCTGTGGACCTGCGCAGCCCTGGCGCTGCCCTTCGGCGTGGGGCGCAGCGTGCGTCAGCTCACCAGCCGGGCCCGCGCGGCAGAGCGCCACGCTCACCTCCTGCGGCGAGAGCAGCGGGAATTGGCTCAGGCTGCGGCCGAGGCGGAGCGACGGCGCATCGCCCGGGAACTGCATGACGTGATCAGTCATGGCCTGGCCGTGGTGATGCTGCAGGCCGGTGCGGCCGAGCACGTCCTGGACAGCGACCCGGGCAAAGCCCGCGAGGCCCTCCGGCAGATCCGTGCCACGGGACAGGAAGCCATCAACGGCATGAGCACCCTGGTGGGCATGGCCCAGGACGGACAGCCCGCCCGGCATCCCCCGCCAACCCTGGCCGACCTCGAACATCTGGTCGTCACCACTCGCACAGCCGGACTGGCGGTGTCAGTGCACACGGAGGGAGAGCCCCGGAAACTGGACGCCAGCGTCGAACTCAACGCCTACCGCGTCGCCCAAGAAGGCCTGACCAACGCACTCAAGCACGCGGGCGGGGCGGAGGTCCGCATCGTCTTGCGCTACCAACCCGACGCCGTCGAGGTCGAGGTCCACGACGACGGAGCGACCGATACGGGACGCGGACCCGGCAGCCGCCAGGGCATCGTCGGCCTTCGGGAACGGGCCGCAGTATTCGGTGGCCACCTGCAGGCCGGCCCTGATCCGCGCGGCGGTTGGACGCTTCGCGCCGCGTTCCCGACCACGCCATGATCGACATCCTGCTCGCCGACGACCAGGCCGTCGTGCGCACCGGCCTGCGAACCATCCTCGACTCCTGCCCCGACCTCCACGTCGTCGGCGAGGCCGCCAACGGAGCCGAGGCACTCACCCTCACCGCGGCACTGCGACCCGACGTGGTGCTCATGGACATCCGCATGCCGGTACTGGACGGCATCGAGACCACCCGGCGCCTTGCCACGTCGGTGACGCCGAGCCGGGTCCTCATCCTCACCACCTACGGCCTCGACCAGTACGTCTACCAGGCACTGCGCGCCGGTGCCGCAGGCTTCCTCCTTAAGACCGATCCGCCGGACCGCATCGCCGACGCCGTCCGCGTCGTCGCCGCAGGCGAGGCCCTCCTCGGCCCCACCACCACACGCCGGCTGATCGAACGCTTCCTCACCGGCCCACCCCCCGGCACCCGCCCCCCGGCCGCCTTGAACACGCTCACCGACCGCGAACACGACGTCATGCGCCAAGTCGCCCTCGGGCTGTCGAACCAGGAGATCGCCGACCGGCTCGGCATCGGCGAAGGCACCGTGAAGACCCACGTTTCCCGCATCCTGGCCAAACTCGGCCTCCGCGATCGAGTACAGGCCGTCGTCTACGCCTACCAGCACTCTCTTCTTCCACCCTCTGAAAACGGCTGAGTGAGGTCTTTGGCGCCAGTTCTGTCGGCGGCGCATGTGCTCGGTGGTGACGCAGTCTTCTCGCTGCCGCTCTGCTGTAGGTCGGCACCCCGCCGATCCGTCGCATCCTCCATACAGGCCACGATCGTCGGCATCGTCTCGGCCCGCGTCCGCGACCAACTCCGGGAGCACGTCACCGACCTTGTCGGCGACGGCGCCACCGTGACCGGAACGGGGCACGCGTGCCCGTCCAGACCTGACTGCTCCACACATGTGTTGAGGCCGACGCTGTTGGAGGTATCAACAGGGAGTGTTTGCCCTACCGTTGCCGGCTCACGACTAGCGTGCTGAGCTGCTGTTTGCTGTTGCCGGACGGGGGCACTGTGGCTATTGAGCTGCCTGAAGAAGTCGTTTCCTTCCTGCAGTTCATCGGGGTGAACTGGCCGAATGTGAACGAGGACAAGGTCCGTGAGTTCGCGTCCCATGTGCGGGACTTCGCGGAGAAACTGGACCAGACGCACCAGGATTCCTCGGCGACGCTCAAGCGGATGGCCGATGTGTACCAGGGCCCCTCCTATGAGGCGTTGCTGACGAAGTGGTCGCAGTTGTCCTCCAGCCACATGTCCGAGTTGCTGACGGCCTGCCATACGGTCGCGACCGCGCTCGACGTGGCGGCGGATGTGATTGTGGGCATGAAGGTCGAGGCGATCGCAGAATTGGTGGTTCTGGCTGCGTCGTTCGTGGCGGATCAGGCAGCGGCGGTGGCAACTCTCGGGCTTGCGGAGGCGGCCGAGGTGCTGATCGTGGAGGCCGCCGAGAAGCTGATGGACTACCTGGAGCAGCAACTGGAGCAGTACATCATCGGGCAAGTCATCGAGGCAGCCGTGGAACCACTGGTGGAAGTGGTTGGGCGGGCGGTGAGCGGACTGGTGTTCCAGGCAGCGGAGTCGGCGGCGGGAGTCGGCGGCGGCGATGCGGGGACCGGTTTCTCCATTGACCCGGAGCAGGTGCACGCCCGCGCGGAGTTGATGCACGGTCACGCGGAGAAGGTGGCCGCGCACGCCGAGGAGTTCAAGTCCAAGCTGGCGGGGGTGAGCTTCGAGTGACCAACCAGATCGTCAAGGCACTGGAGCACGCCGCGGAGAAGACCGGCAAAGCCGTCGGAGAGGACGCCGGCAAGGCCGTCAAGGATCTCTATCACGACACCGGAAAACGGCTGAAGAGAGTCGCGAACAACCACCTTGAGACCGATGCGAAGCACGCGGCGGAGCTGGAGCGGCTCGCCAAGCGTCCCAGAACCGAGGAGACGCCGGTCTACCACATGGCCGACGACGGAAGCATTCGCCGGCTGAACCCTGACCGCTCCCATTCGGACCTCACGGACGCGGACCGGGCGAAGCTCGGGCTCGACAGCACCTCGATCGGGCGTCCGGTCAGAGGTGAACAGAACGCCAAGCTGAAGGACAAGAGCGAGGGGCGCACTGATCCACGGCCGAAGGCATCGTCCCAGCAGGTTCCGCTGGGCAGCACCGACCTCTCTCAGGCCACCCAGCTGGCTCGACACGCGGATCGTAGTTACGGCACTCACAACAAGGACGGAGAGTTCACGAGTAACAACTATGCGGCCGCGCGGGTGCGTAGTGCGGACGGCAGCGGAGACTTTGTTCTCGTGGCCCGCAGCAATGGGCGCCGGCACTCCGAGCGGATGATCGGGGCGCCGTTTTTGAGAGAGGGGGAACCGGCGCGAATACGTCACCTCTATACGGAGCGAGAACCCTGCAGTACAGGGGCGAATTGCAGTTCATGGATGGCGGAGAGATTCCCGGGAACCGAGGTGAGCCATAGCGTCGAATACGGCGACAAGGCATCCAGGGAACGCGGGAATGCCATCATGGAGAGCTATCTTGACCAGTTGAAACTGAGTAGATAAGATCTCGTGAGTTATCTACTTTTGGCGGGATTAGGGTGAATGAGTAGCAACCTCAGTCGTGGCATGCTTGAGGCCGTGTTCGATCCGGACGAGCTGATCAGGTCGCCGGAGATCATTCTCGGGCCCGTGTCGGACGCGGATGCCCGGGATGTCCTGGGAACGCTGGGTATTCCGGTCTGGGAGAACCCGTGGTTCGACCTGGATGACGGGATTGGTGAGCGACTGGAGCGGGTCGCGGACTGGGACGGAGAACTCTCCGACCGTTTCGACCGGGTCCCGCCGGGGGCGGACGGCTGGATCGGTCTGGGAATGATCCCTTATGACGATATTGCGTTCGACCCGGATACCGGCAAGGTCTACTGTCTGCCTCAAGATAAAGAAATCTATCTGCTGAACAGCGGACTGCGATCATTTGTTCATTTCCTGTACCTCCTCAAGGTCGAGAGTCCGAACTATGACTGGGAATCGCATGGAAAGGAAGAGCTTGAGGCTGTGCGCCTGCGGATCCGGGAAACGATGAGTTCCGTGGATCCGGTCGCTCTGGAGAACCCGGATTCCTGTTGGTTCGAGGTCCTCACCTACATTGTGGACCCGGAACATCACTTCGAATGAGAGAGCTCCGAATCGGTGACTGACGACGGACAGGTGCGGAACTTCGGGCCGGAGCTTGCCGGACTTTCCGTGCCGGTGCAGGTCGGGCCCTACTTCGTGACCGATCCCAGCGACCCGGTGCACCTGCGCGAATACGCCGCCTCAGCCGGGCTCCGCGTATCCCAAGAGGAGTACGCACGCTGGGCGCGGCTGGGCAGCGACGGCGGCTTCGAACTGTGCGCCGACACGGACGGGACGGTGTGGGCGCTGCTCCTGGGCTACGACGAACCCAACCGCTTCGTCAACTCCTCGCCCGAAGCGTTCGCATCCGGCCTCACGGAAGCACGCGAGGCCCTGCGCGTCATCCTGAGCACGGACCAGCCGCGAGTCGCCTCGGCGGCCTTCGACAGGCTGGGGGAGCGGTTGCGTGCACAGGATCCGCGCGCATTCGCCGAGCGGGAGAACTGGTGGCCCCTGGTGCTCGACGACATCCGCGACACGGCCGGCGCCGAGTGGTACGCGGCCTTCGAGTACGTCGATGCCAAGGGCAGCAAGCAGATCGTCACACAGTCCGGCGCCATCGCACTGCACCCCGAAGAGCGGCTGTGGAACAGGCTGAGCGCGGCCGGGATCGAGCCGGAACAGGTCCTGCGCATCCACACCGACCTGGCACCCTGTTTCATGCCCGGCCACTACTGCTCCCTGTGGCTGGCGCAGGTGTTCCCGGACGCTCAGCTGACCCACCACTACCCCTACGGCGAGTCGGCCGACTCGCGTGCGGAAGGCATCCGGCTGCTGCGCGAGAACGAGGAGGCCGGCCAGTGAGCAGTCGGCCGGCGGGTACGGCGCCCGCGCTCGGCGGGCCCGACATCAGCGTATGGCCGCCGCGGGAAGGGGTCACCGCGACCCATGGGCCGACGCTGCTGGACTGGGCGGCCGACACAGCCCCCGGCCGCGCCAAGGTCTGCCTGATCCGTGGGGCGCGCGGCAGTGGAAAGAGTCATCTGCTGACCTGGTTCCTCCTCGGCTCAGCCAGCCACCCCCGCACCAGCGCGCACGCGACGATTCCCTCCGCCGGGCTTTTTACCGACGCCTTCGCCTGGGAGTTGGGCCGGCAACTCGGCTACGGCCCACTCTCCCCCGATCGACTGCTGGAACGCCTCACAGCCGATCCGCGCCCCCTGCTGCTCCTCGTACCGGACCTTCATTTGGCTGGGCGAGGCCCCGCTGACCGGTCACCGGCCGACCCGGCAGCCCTGGCCCGTGAACTACTCGTCCCCCTCCTGCGACTGCCGCAGACGCGCGCCGTCGTGGAGGTCGGTGACATGGACCTCCACGACACCTGGGCAGGCGCCGAAACCATCGACGTCGGCGACAGGCCTCACGGGAGCTTCGTCGCGCCTGACCGCGCCCTCGGCGGCGGAGACCTCACCTCTCAGGTCCCCCGCAACGACGGCGGCCGTCCGCGCTGGGACCTGGCTCCCGAACTCGCCCGCGAACACGCTCTGGACCAGGCGCTGCGCTCCCCGGACATGGGTCACACCGTTCGTGCGCTGCTCAGCGACCCGGGGTTTCTCGTGCACGGTTCCCCTGTGTCCATCGCGGCCTGCCTGGCCGACGAACGCATCCCGGCACCTCGTGGACTGCGGCAGGTCTGGCAGGAGGCAGCCCCTCAGCTGTCGGACATCGAACACAGCACCACCCAGCGTGCCGCCCTCCTTCACACGGCCGCCCTGGGAGCAAGCCCGACCCTTGCTCAGTACCTGCTGCCCCTCGCCGAACAGCACCTGTTTACGGCCCTATGGTCCCGTCCGGACGCGGCGGTGACCGCCCTGACGCCGATGCCCGGCGAACAGGGAGGCCTGCTCGCCGCCGATCCGCTGGGCGGTCTCACCCTCCTAGATCCGGCAACCGGCCGTGGCACCGCCGCTGTCGCATCTCCAAGGACCGTGCGTCCCGATGGCATCGCCGTACGCAGTGACCACTCCGTGCTGCTGCTCGCCGACACCGGCGCCCTGCAACCCGTCACCGGGGACGTCGAAGGAACGGCTGCCGGTGTCCTCGGCCACATCGCGGCCCACCACGGACAACTCACCCTCAAACACCCCCGCATGCGACCGACGGCCCTTGGACAGTGCCCCCGCAGCGGGATGACGGTCGTGGGTGACGAACAGGGAAACGTGCACGCCTGGGCCCTGGAGACCTACCACCCCACTCCGCACTCACAAGCCCTGCACAAGGCCCCTGTCACCGCGGTGACCTGCCTGGCTCTTCCCGACGATCAGCACACGCTCGTCATGAGCGCGGCCATGGACGGCACAGTCCGGCTCTGGGCAACCTCCGCCGATCCCATGCCGGATCCCGTCGAGCAGCGGCCGGCCTTCGTCACCGCCATGGCCGCCGCCCACAGCGCCCACGGCCCGGTACTCGCCGTGGCCTGGGACGACGCGTCAGTGCATTTGTGGGATGTTCCCACCGGTCGCGTGCGCGCGATCCCCCTTCTCGTACGGTGCCAGGCCCTCGCTCTCTCGCCCGGACTGCACCTCACGATCGGCGGACCCGACGGCACGTACGCCCTCCGCCTCGACACACCGCAACTTTGGGACTGACGAGACCGAAGTCCCTTCCCCCATGTGCTTCAAAGTCATAGCAGCCTACGGTCTGTGCTACGCGCAAACATCAGGCAGGTGATCGATCGAAGGGCGGGCCCGCCATCAGCGCATGACACGAAGGCGTAGTAGTGGAGTCGGCGGCGCAGGGCCTGAAATTCGGGCATGTGGACCTATCGTTTGACGGTGTTCTGGGCCAGGTTCAGACGGCGGGAGCAGCCGAGCAGGCAGACGGCCCTGGCTGAGGAGATCGTGTTCCAGCGTTCGCGAGTGGTCTGCTAATTAGTCCTCGTGAACCCGCTGGCGAGTTCTGCCTCTTTGACAGCTTCGCGACCTCCAAGCTGTCGATGGTCGTCGCGCTGATGGAATCTGTCTGTATCTAAGGTGAACGGTCGAATTCTTTACTTGAAGACGGCCGCTCAATTGCCTGATCTTGAGATATTTCTTGACCTTCGATTGAGCTGCCCCTGTCATGCTTCGTGATCGCCAAGCGATTGTGATCAGTTCGTCAAGGGCTCAGGGGTGCGGTGTGGGGGATTCGGGGGGTAGACGTGTGCGGTCCTCGCGTACGGCGTGGCTGGCCGCGTTCGTCTTGTTGATTCAGCCTGCCGCAACGGCCGCCGCGTATGCGGCCGTTGCTGATGGGCAAGACATCGCTTCCACCGTCACGACGTCCCTTTCTCCGGAGGCGGCCGCCTCGCAGAAGGCGCTGGCGAGCGGTTCTCAGGTTGAGGTCGGCGTCGACCGTACGGAGTACACGACGACGTACGCCAATCCGGACGGCACGACGTTCAGGCTGGACCAGTCAACGGTGCCGGTGCGCGTGCACCAGGGCAGCGGGTCGTGGGTCTCCCCGGATCCGACTCTGGAGGTCCGGTCGGACGGGACGGTGGGCCCGAAGGCGGCCGTGGTGGATCTGGCGTTCTCCGGTGGCGGTGACGGTTCGGGGCTGGTGGACATCGCCCGGGGCGGCAAGTCGTTGCGGCTGGGCTGGCCGGGGACGCTGCCGAAGCCGACGCTGGACGGAGCGAGCGCGGTCTACGGCGATGTGCTGCCCGGCGTGGACTTGCGGATGACGGCGACGACCGAGGGCTTCCGTGAGCTGCTCGTGGTGAAGACCCCGCAGGCGGCCGCTGGACCGGAGCTGAAGAAGGTCGCCTTCTCACTCCAGGCGGACGGGTTGACGGTGGCGCCGACGAACGGCGGCGGGATGACCGCCGTGGACGACGGCGCGCGCCCGGTCTTCTCGGCTCCGGCGGCGCTGATGTGGGACTCGCAGGGCGATGCGACCACCTCCGGCACCTCCACCCAGTTGGCGCGGACGACCGCACTCACGCAGACGAGCGCCCCGTCGCCGTCGGCCACCACGGACCCGTCCACCGGCACGTCCGCAGACGGAACGACGGGGCCGGGCGATGGCGACGCGTCGGCGGTGCTGCCGGTGCAGGTCGGCGCGGATTCGCTGGCGGTGGTGCCGGATGCGGGCATGCTGGCGAACAGCGACAGCAGGGCGTACCCCCTCTACATCGACCCCAGTGTCGGTCTGGACCAGACGGCCCACACGTATCTGCGCTCGGATGGCGTCACCGACTTCAACTGGGGCAACGGCAGCAACAACGAGGGCAAGGGCGTGGGCCATTGTTCGTCGTGGAACGGCTACTACTGCGGCCCTGGCTACACCGAGCGGCTGTACTTCCAGTTCTCGCCGAGCAGCCTGGCGGGCAAGAAGGTGCTGTCGGCGACGTTCAGGGCGACGGAGAGCTGGTCGTTCACGTGTGATGCGCGCTGGGTCGATCTGGAGCGCACCGGCAACATCTCGTCGTCGACCACCTGGTCGAACCGTCCCTCGTATCTCGGGACGATGGCGAGTAGGGATGTCTCGGCAGGTCGCAGTTCCTTGTGTGATCCTTCGCAGCCTGCCGCTCCGATGGAGTTCAGCGGTTCGAGTCTGACGTCGACGGTGGGGGACTTCGCTGCGGGGAAGTTCTCAAGGCTTACGCTGCTGTTGAAGGCCCGGGACGAGTCGGACACCAGTGCCTGGAAGCGGTTCCGGAACGACGCGGTGCTGTCGGTGACCTATGTGGGGCTTCCCGGGGTGCCGACCAAGGCGGGCATCGTCGAGGGCAGCGGGATCAGCTGCGAGACCAACTCCAGTGATCCGGATGTGATCACGGATCCCACGCCGAGCCTGACGGCGACGGTGTGGACGGCGACCGGCGGCGGCAGCGGGGCGAGCCTGCGCGCGCACTTCTACGTCCAGAAGCAGAACACTGACCACAGTTGGTCGGTGGCGACCGAGCCGGTCCGGCCTACCAGCGGCTACGTCGGCAATGGAACGGTGCTTACCTACCCGTCGCCGATCACCTTGTCCGAGGGGCCGCTGTACCGGCTGGCGGTGTTCAGCCGCTCCTACTACAACAGCGGCGCCGACTACCTGGAGTCGCGCAGCACGGTGACCACCAAGGACTGGTGCTACTTCAAGGTGGACACCACCGCCCCCAAGGCACCCACGGTGACCTTCGGCAAGCCGTACACCCTGTGCACGACCAACCTGTGCGACCCTGCCGGAGGCCCCGGGACTCCCGGTCAGTTCACCTTCTCGCCGGCTTCCGGAGACACCAACACCGCGTACGAGTACAAGCTCGCAACCTCCACCTCGTGGTCCGCGCCGATCCCCGGCAACAAGGTCACCCCGGGGATCACCCCCCAGTTGGCGGGCACCCAGCAGCTTCAGGTGCGGGCGCAGGACAGTGCGGGACGCTGGGGCGCGAAGACGATCGTGAAGTTCAACGTCGCCGCGGGGCAGCCGGAGATCGGCCGCTGGCACTTCGATGACGCGGCCCAGGGCTCCGGGGTGACCACGGCTGCGGACACGGCGACCGTGGGTGCCCGTCACCCGGCGACGCTCTTCACGAGTGGCGCGGGCTGGTCGTCGCTGGCACGCGGGGGTGACGGTGACCGGTCGTTGTGGCTGAACGACACCTCCGACATGACGCGCCAGTCCGGGTATGCGGCCACGGCGGCTCCGGTGGTCAACACCCAGTCGTCGTTCACCGTTTCGGCGTGGGCGTATCTGTCGGACGGATCGGACTTCCGCACGGTGGTGTCGGAGACGGGCAGCGACGGCTCCGGGTTCGCCCTGTACTACTCGCCGGGCATCCAACGCTGGGTGTTCTTGTGGAACTGGTACGAGAACGGGGTGCGCAAGTACATGGGCGCGAACGCTGACGTGGCCGGGGTGCCGCTGAAGGTGTGGACGCACCTGACCGGCGTCTACAACTCCAAGGACCGCACCATCTCCCTGTACGTCAACGGCCGTCTGCAGGGCTCGCCGGTCACGCTGCCCGCTACGTCGGATGCCACGGTCACCGATGGCACCCTGCAGTTCGGCCGGGCCAGTTTCACCCCGGGCAGTTATGTGAACTACTGGCGGGGTCGGATCGACGAGGTGGCCGTCTGGCAGCGGGACCTGACAGAGGAGGAGAACGCGATCGCGATCGAGGACCAGCTCCTCGATGCCAACGGTGCACCGAGCGTGGAGCTGATGGGCGCTTGGAATCCGGACGGTGGGAGCGGCAACGCGCTGGCGGACAACACCTCCGGCTATGGCCGCACGCTCACCCTGTCCGGCGGCGCCTCGCTCGACGGCAAGGCCCTCGTCCTGAACGGAAAGGATGGCGCCGCCAGCGCACCCGGGCCAGTGCTGGACGACACGGCCTCGTTCACCGCCACGACCTTGGTGGACGCGGACAAGGACGCTCTGTTGTCCAAGCCGGTTGGTTACACGGCTCAAGTCGTCGGCCAGCGCAGCGCGGACGGATCCGCCTGGGGCTTCTGGTACAAGCTCACGGGAACGGACACCGACCCTGACACCGGCACCACCGTCCCGGTCGGCAAGTGGTACTTCGGCCGACTGAAGACGGACGGCAGCTTCGACGGGGTGGTCTCCGACGAGGTCGCGGTCCTGGGCAGCCCGGTGCGGATGACCGGCACGTATGACGCCCCCTCCGGCACCGTCCACTTCTACCTCGGCCCCGTCGAGAACGACGCCAGTGTCACCCATCCCTACACAGCGGCGGCTGGGTCCGGCGAGTTCGCGGCCGGTGGGGGATACGTAGGCGGGGCCTGGGGCCACTACCTGCCCGGAAGGATTACCGACATCCGGCTCTGGTCCGGTGCCATGGCCGACCAGCAGGTCACCGACATCATCGGGGACTGACCCCCGTGAGCGTCACCGGGTGGGGCGGCGTCAGGCAGCCGCCCCACCCGGCCAGACTCCCTTGTCCCCTTGCTCTTTGATCCCTTGGTGTGTGCAGGCGGCCGGCAGCGGTCGCGGGAGGCTAGTCATGAGTTCCGGCATGAAGGCTCGTTGGATCGGCACCGCTCTGACCCGCGGTGTTCTGTTGCCATGGCGTGCGCCTGCACCGGGGCGGGTTGTCCGGCGTCGACGGGCACCTGTTGTCGCGGCGTTGTGCATGGCGCTGGCTGCTTCGGCGGGACTTGGGGTGCCGGCGGCGCATGCTGCCGGGGGCGGCCTGGGCAAGCCGGCGCTGCCGAAGCAGCGGGTCGACAAGGTACAGAACCATCCAGGCCTGGGCGCGAAGAAGGCCCGTGCGCAGGTTGCGAGAGCCAAGGCCGCCAACGCGGCCCAGGCCCAGCGCGCACGTGCCCAGCAACACGCGGTCTGGCCGCACGCCGCCGCGGTGACCGGGCGCATACCAGGGCAGGGCGCGACGAAGCTGACAGCGGGAGGACTGCCCGTCACCGTCGCACACGGCCGGGGGACCAACTCGGCAGCCGGCCAGGTGCAGGTGCGAGTTCTCGGCCAGCAGCAGGCACAGGCTGCGGGCATCAAAGGTGTGCTGCTGACGGCATCGGTCGCCGAGCCGGGCTCCGCCCAACTGAGCCTGGATTACTCGGCGTTCGCCTCCGCCTACGGCGGCGGCTGGTCCGGGCGGCTGCGGCTGGTCCAGCTCCCCGCCTGCGTCCTGACCACTCCGCAGAAGGCCGCCTGCCGCAAGCAGACGCCGCTCGACTCGCACAACGACTTCGGCAAGCAGACGCTCACGGCCAAGGTCGGTCTCGGTGAGGCAGGCAGCGGCACCGGGGCACTGCGGGCTTCGCGCTCGATGCCGCGCGCCTCTCTGATGGCCGCCGACTCGACATCCTCGGCCACGGTGCTGGCAGCGACCGCCACCTCGGGGGAGTCGGCGTCCGGCGCGGGCAACTATGCGGCCAGCAAGCTGTCGGCATCCTCCAGTTGGGAGGCCGGCGGTTCTTCGGGCGCCTTCACCTGGTCGTACCGCATGGCCACTCCGCCGGCCGCCGCGGGCCCGTCGCCCGATCTGTCTCTGTCGTACGACTCCGGAAGCGTGGACGGCAGGACGGCGTCGACGAACAACCAGGGGAGCCTGGTCGGTGAGGGGTTCGACGACGCGGCGACTTCCTACGTCGAGCGGTCCTACGCCTCGTGCGACGACGACGGAGAGAGCGGCAAGTACGACCAGTGCTGGAAGTACGACAACGCCTCACTGGTGCTCAACGGGAAGTCCACGGAGCTGGTCAAGGACGACACCAGCGGCGCCTGGCACCTGAAGGACGACGACGCCTCCACCGTCACCCACTCCACCGGTGCCGACAACGACGACGAGGGCGACGCCGGTCTCGACGGCGCGGGCGAGTACTGGACGGTCACCACCGGCGACGGCACGAAGTACGTGTTCGGGCTGAACAAGCTGCCGGGGGCGGACACCCAGCGCACCAACTCCGTCTGGACCGTTCCGGTGTTCGGCAACAACTCCGGCGAGCCCGGCTACAACAAGGGCACCACCTTCGCCAACCGCGCCTTCACCCAGGCGTGGCGGTGGAACCTGGACTACGTCGTGGACCCGCATGGCAACGCGATGTCGTATTGGTACACCGCGGAGACCAACTACTACGGCAAGAACGGCGCGACCACAGGCACCGCCCAGTACACGCGGGGCGGCTACCTCACCAAGATCCTCTACGGGCAGAACAAGGACACCCTGTTCACCGGCACCGCCTCGGACGAGATCCTCTTCGGCTATGACGAGCGGTGCACCGCATCCGACTGCTCCTCGCTGACTTCCTCCACCGCCTCTCGCTGGCCCGATGTCCCGTTCGACTCCATCTGTGCCTCCGGTGCGGACTGCAATGCATCCGTCCCTTCTTTCTTCACCCGTAAGCGCCTGACCAGCATCGAGACCGACGCCTGGTCGGCCGCTTCCAGCGCCTACACGACCGTCGACTCTTGGGCGCTCACGCAGGAGTTCCTGGACCCGGGCGACATCGGCAACAGCACCGACCAGAGCCTCGTGCTGAAGAGCATCCGGCACACGGGCAAGAACGGCACCGCGATCTCCCTGGACCCGGTCACGTTCACGTACCAGATGCGGGAGAACCGGGTCGATTCCTCCACGGACAACATCCTGCCGCTCAAGCGGCCCCGCATTCAGACCGTCACCTCCGAGACGGGCGCCGTCACCACCGTGACGCTGTCCAACCCGGAGTGCGTGCGCGGCTCGAACATGCCGTCGTCCGAGGACAACGACAAGTTGAGCTGCTATCCGGTCTACTGGCACATCAACGGCGCCACCGAGGCGTCACTGGACTGGTTCCACAAGTACCGGGTCACCGACGTCATCACCTCCGACCCCATGGGTCACGGCGAAACGATGGAGAACCACTACAGCTACTCCGGCCCGGCCTGGCACTACAACAACGACCCGCTGACCCCGGCCAAGGAACGCACCTGGTCTGACTGGCGCGGCTACCGCACCGTCACGGCTCTCAAGGGCGCCGCCAGCGAGACCCAGTCCAAGACCGTGACGGTCTATCTGCAGGGAATGGACGGCGACAGGCAGAAGGACGGCACGACCCACTCGGCCTCCGTGCCCGGCATAAGCTTCACCGGCCTGAGCGTGCCCGACCAGACCGACAGCGACCGCTTCTCCGGGTTTACCCGTGAGCAGGTCACCTACAACGGGCCCACCCCGGTCACCGTGAAGGTCAACGACCCCTGGTCCAGCCGCACCGCGAGTCAGCAGAAGTCGTACGCCAGCATCGAGGCCTTCTTCGTCCGCACTTACAAGACGGAGACCTCGACGTACCTGACCGCCGCCTCCAACTGGCGTACCCACACCGTGACCACAGGCTTCGACAGCTACGGCATGCCCAGCACGGTCTACGACGCCGGCGACACCGCCGTGACCGGTGACGAGACCTGCACTCGCACCTGGTACGCCCGCAACGACAGCCTGGGCATCAACTCCCTGGTCTCCCGCACCCGCGTCGTCGGCCGCGCCTGCTCCACTGCCGAGACCGACCTGAGCCTGCCGGCCTCGTCGAGCACTCGCGGGGATGTGCTGTCCGACACGGCAACGGTCTACGACAACACCACCGCGACCGCTTGGACCGCCTCACAGACCCCGACCCTGGGCGACGCGACCTGGACCGGACGTGCCTCCGCCTACCCGGCCACGGCCACCAACGGCGAGCGGTATCCGACCTCCTGGCAGACGCTGTCCAAGACCACTTATGACGTCATGGGCCGGTCCGTGAGCGTGACCGATGCGCTGGGCAATCCGACGACCACCGTCTACACCCCGACCACGACCGGACCGCTGACCAAGATCATGGTCACCAACCCCAAGAGCCAGAAGAGCTACACCTATCTGGATTACGCCCGCGGCACGACCCTGAAGTCTTACGACGTCAACACCAAGCTGACCGAGTCCACCTATGACGCCCTGGGTCGGGCGACCGCTGTATGGCTGCCCAACCACCTGCGTGCCGCCGGATACGGCGCCAACTACACCTTCGCCTATTCCGTCACCAACAACGCGCCGTCCTGGACCTCCATCTCAAGCATCCTTGGCGAAGGCGTCTACAACACCACTTACACGATCTACGACTCGCTGCTGCGGCCGCTACAGACCCAGTCCCCGACCGCGAACGGTGGCCGGCTGCTGACCGACACGCGCTACAACAGCCGCGGCCTGGCCTACGAGACCTACGCCGACGTCTTCGACTCCACAGCCACACCCTCCGGTACATACGCACGTGCCCAGTACGGCGGCGCGCCGAAGCAGACCGACACCGTCTTCGACGGCGCCGAACGCCCGACCAACAGCGTCCTCTACATCTACGGCGCCAAGAAGTGGTCCACGTCGACGACGTACACCGGCGACTCCACCGCCACCACCGCAGTGAACGGCGGATCGGCGGTCCGCACTATCACCGACGCCCTTGGCCGCACCACCGAGCGCCGGGACTACGCGGGCACGGACCCGTCCGACACCGCCTACGGTGCGGGCGTCGGCGCCACCTACACCTCGACGAAGTACACCTTCACCCGGGACGGCAAGCCCGACACGATCACCGGACCCGACAACACCAAGTGGTCATACACCTACGACCTGTTCGGCCGCCAGATCAGGGCCGCAGACCCGGACACGGGTACGAGCACGACGTCGTACACTGACTTGGACCAGGTGGCCACCACAACCGATTCCGGAAAGCCCACCCTTCTCTACGGCTACGACGAGCTCGGCCGCAAGACGGACCAGTGGCAGACGTCCAAGACCGACGCCGACAAGCTCGCCCACTGGGCCTACGACACCCTGGCCAAGGGCCAGTTGGACTCCGCCACCCGCTATGTGGGCGGGGTGTCCGGCACGGCCTACACCAAGAAGGTCACCGCCTACGACAGCCTGTACCGGTCGACCACTACACAACTCGTCCTGCCGTCCACTGATCCACTGGTCAGCTCGGGCGCGGTCGCGGCGACGCTGAGTTTCTCGACGTACTACAACCTCGACGGCACCCAGCAGTACCTCTCCGAGCCGGCGGCAGGCGGTCTCGCCTCGGAGAAGGTCGTCACCCACTACAACGCCGTCGGTCTGCCCACCGACGTCGCTGGAGCCAGCGGCTACCTGCTCGGCGCCGCCTACTCCGAAATCGGCCAGCCCCAGCAGTTCACCCTCGGCACCTCAGCAGCAGAGGGCATCAAGAAGGCGTACATCACCAACACGTGGGAGGAAGGTACCGACCGGCTCAAGCAGTCGGCGGTCACCGACCAGACCCACGGCTACGAACTGCAGGAGCTGAACTACGCCTACGACGACGCGGGCAACGTCACCTCCATCAGCGACCCCACGACCCTCGGCGGCACCGGCAAAGCCGACGATCAGTGCTTCACCTACGACGGTCACCAGCGGCTGACCGAGGCTTGGACCCCGTCCACCGCCGACTGCTCCGCATCCGGCCGCACAACGGCGAACCTTGGCGGCGCCTCCTCTTACTGGACCTCGTACAGCTACACCGACGGCGGCCTGCGTAGCACGGAGACCAGCCACAGCTCCGCCGGTGACACCAACAGGACGTACTGCTACGGCGACACCGCTCACCCGCACGGCCTGACCGCCATCACCACGGCGACTTCTTGCACGGGTGTGACGGCCACGTACGCCTACGACGCGACGGGCAACACCAAGGACCGTCCCAACGGCACCGACACACAGAGCCTCACCTGGAACCCCGAGGGCCAACTCGACACCCTCACAGAGAAGTCCAGCTCCGGCACCACGAAGAGCACCACCAGCCACGTCTACGACGCCGACGGCACCCTCCTCATCCGCCGCAACACCGGCGGTGAGAGCGTCCTCTACCTGGACGACGGCACCGAGGTCCACCTCGACACATCCACCTCGACCGCCAAGTACTGGGCCCAGCGGTACTACACCGCAGGCAGCCAGGTCATTGCCCTGCGCACCAACAAAACCGGCAGCGCGACTGTTTCCTGGCTCGCCGCCGACCAGCACGGCACCGGCAGTCTTACCGTCGACGCCACCACCCAGGCGGTCACCAAGAGATACACCGCCCCCTTCGGCGCCTCCCGCACCGGCGGCACGGGCACCTGGCCCGACGACAAGAGGTTCCTCGGCGACAGTACCGATGCCACCAGCGGACTGACCTACATCGGCGCACGCGAGTACGACGCGACGACCGGCCGCTTCATCAGCGTCGACCCAATCCTCGACACAGGCAACGCTCAATCCCTCAACGGCTACGCCTACGCAGGCAACAACCCCCTCACGTTCTCCGACCCGAGTGGTTTGAAGTTCTGTGCCGACGACGCATGCCGAGGCGATTGGGTCGACTCACAAGGCGGCTACCACGATGTCGACGGCAACGACGCCCATAGCGGCTATTGCCAGCGGCACAAATGCTACGAAGGTGGTACGGCCAGTACCAGCAGCACCGGAACCGTGACCGACTTCCTACATCCCAAGACATTGGGTGGCGTCCCCATCCCCGGGCCAAATCCGTACTTCGACCCGAGGTGGGTGCACGATGCACAGATAATGAACTGGGCGAACCACCAGACTGACCCGGCGGGCAACCTCCTCTTCGGCCTCGGCCTGCCCTTCACCACCCTCCTGGACTACACCAGTGCCCTGTACACGCCCGCCTGCGTTGTGGAGGGGCAGTGCCTGACCGACCGATACAAGGCCTGGGGTAAAAAGCACGGGTTCGACCCCGACTCCGATTCGGCCGGACTCGGGGCAGCGATTGGCAGCTTCGGAGCGCCTGGAGCCAAGGGCCTGCCCGAGGGCTACACTTCCTCTCCCGCATTGAAGGGTGACCCGTATCACCCTGATGAGGTAGGCGCGCGCAGAGCGGACAGTCGAGAACTTTACGCCGGTACGCTAAGGGATCGGGCAGCGGCCCTGGGGTACGACAAGAGAATCGCACCCCAGAAATCACCATTCTACTCGCACGGGCAAGATGTATTTTCCAATGGCAAGAACTACATCACTCCCGACGTCGATGGTCATAACGTGACCGGGGGATGGAAGGTATTCAATCGTCGAGGCGACAGGATTGGCACCTATGATGCGGATCTCAACTACATCAAGAAATGACGCCTTCTCTGTCGAGGTCGCATCGGATCGCCCTCCGGCTGCCTTGCTCCGAGAGGCGGGGGCGACCGGAAGGATCACTGTTGGTGACTTCACAGAGTCGTTCTATATGGATCTCTCCTACTGGAGCATCGGTGAGTACGAACGCAGTTGGCGCGATTCTCTTCACATAATTTTCGATGGAGAGGAACGGGATTCCTGCCTCATTTCGTCGATCACCGATCCGGAAACCAGCAATTTTATCTTCTGTTGGCCTCTTTATAGGCGAAGGGAGAGTGTGATTATCCAGAACTCGATCATCTTCCTGGATGAGTTGGAGAGGGATTTCAACCCTCTTGAGCCGTGGACTTCCGTAAGGTCGCGACTCACTGTCGATGAAGACGGAAATGCCATCTCTGAATGGCGGACCACTGTCTCGGCAGTGCGTGAATTCCTGGGCAAGTGTTGAGGTTCGTAGTCGTTAAACTCGCAAATGAGAAGCGAGAGGCGTCTCATTGGGCTCGTAATAAACGGGGCGGGCGAGTTCAAGTGGCTCGACATCTGGACGTGGAAGAGTTTCCTCACCTCGATCGTGCATGAGGGGTCCGTCAGCAAGCGCAAGCTGACGGACTCCCCGGAGTGGCAGTCACCCCACTTCAGGTTCGATTAGCTCCGGCCACTGTCGCAGCACCTCATCGTGACCGGACTGCTTCCTCAGATAGTCCTTCGCCCCGCACTCGACGGCACGCTGCGACGCCAGGCAGCACCAACGGCCGCCCACAATGTGCGCCCGGCCGGACCGGGTCACGACGGCAGCGAGCAGTGTGACTTACCGCCCGTGGGGGTGAGCCGACGGCACATCCCGGGCGCGCCGGAGACCAGGCTCGCTACGAAGATCACGACCCTTCCCGGTCTTCGAAAGGGAGCCTCGTGCGCACCACCGCAGTCCGTACCGCGGCCGCCGCGCTGTCCGCGCTTGCCGTCCTGCTCACCCCCACCACCGCACGCGCCGCTGACCCCGGCGAGACCGTCGTCATGCCCGTCCGCGACGCCCTCGCTGCCATGCCGGTCCACAACGAGGACCGCACCGGCTATCAACGCACCAAGTTCCGGCACTGGACCGACGCCGATCGCGACGGCTGCAACACCCGTCAGGAAGTACTGAAATCCGAGGCCGTCGTCGCTCCGGAGCAGGGCCCCAACTGCACCCTGAGCGGAGGTGAGTGGTATTCGCCGTACGACGACACTTACTTCACCGTCGCCCGCGCCCTCGACATCGACCACCTCGTCCCGCTCGCCGAGGCCTGGGACTCCGGCGCCTCCACCTGGACGGCCAAGGAGCGCGAGGCTTACGCCAACGACCTTGGGGACGCCCGCGCACTGATCGCGGTCTCCGCCGCGTCCAACCGCTCAAAGGCGGATCAGGACCCGGCCACCTGGCAACCGCCCGCGGCCGGCTACCGCTGCACCTACGCCACCGACTGGGTAGCCGTCAAAACCCGCTGGCGCCTGGCGATCGACCCCGTCGAACGCACCGCGCTCACCGGCATCCTCAGCGCCTGCCCGGACATCCCCATCGCGGTCACCCAAGCCCGCTGAACAAAGGGCTGGCCCGCCGCTACGGGGGAGAGCGGCGGGCCGACCGCCTCCCGGGTACCCGCAGCCGTGCACGCTGCGCATGCAGTGCCGGGCTTGCCGTGACGGGCGCGGCGATGTCGGGCGCGTCGGCGGCACGGTCTGGGGCGTCGGCATGGACGGCATCCTCGGCGTCAAGGTGCCGAAGCTGTCCCGCGACGGCTGGCGGCTGTTCTGGACTCAGCAGCACGGCGACAACAGAACCTGGGAGATCACCCCGGCCGACAAGTAGTGGTCTGGCCGACTGGGGCGGGACAGCAGCGACCGATCCGCTTGTCCCGCCCCACTCGCCATTCCAAGGACGGTGGCAACGCCGTCGGGCTGGAACCGGCCCACCTGTTCTCCCGCCTCGGCACGCGGGCACCTCATCCGGCCTGCCGCCTATGGGGCGTCAGTCTGGAACAAGGCCTTTCGTATCGGTAAGCGGGGGGCGGTGTCTTCAACGGTGCCGTCCATGGGCAGTCTCGCGCCATGCCTTCTCTCATACTCGCCGAAGGCCAGGGGGCCTCCAGCTTCGACTACCTGCAGACTGCCGCCATCGTCCTCGGCGTCGTCGGCGTAATCGTCGCGATGATCCAGATCAGAAGGGACACGCATTCGTCCCGACAGGCGCGTCAGGCCGACCTGTCGTGGTCGATGTACCTCGCATACGTCGACCCAGCGATTCGCAGGGCACGCGGTACGGCAGAGGCGCTCGCTCACTCGCCCCAGTGCCCGAGGGACGCACAGGAGTACCACGAGAATCTGGCGGACGGCTCGCCTTGGACCAACATGATCGATGACAGCCAGGATGCGGATCTGCGACGGCTCCTGCGGTTTTACAACCAACTTTCGATCCTGCTCTCCAAGGACCTCATCGACGAGGAGTTCGTCTTCGGCCTCATCGGCGCCGGCCTGATCAGCGTCTGGCCAGTACTGGGCCCAGCGGTCAGCTACTACGAGCACTACTTCCCGCGCTCGACGGAGCCGGAGTGGAGCGAGGAGCCGCGGCTGATCTACAACGCGGTTCCCACCCTGTACGAGCGGTGTGTCAGGTGGAACGAGCAACGACGAACACATCCCTAGCGCGGACACCTCCTTGCTGCAGGTCGTCGATGATGGTCGTCTGGATGCGACGGTGCGTGTCCAACCCTTCGGCCTCGGGGCTCCCGGAGCAGCGTCGTACGGCTGACGATTTGAGCGGGCTCGCGCCGTGGACGATGACCATGATCGCTGCCTGTCCGCCAGCGGGAAGAAGCCATGCGGTCGAACACCAGTTTGGCGGCGCGGAGTACGTCGTCTGGCCCGAGAAGTGGTCCCGTATGAATCGTCACAGCTAGGGGTATCGAATGTCTGATTCTGATAGGGGAATTGACCGTGCGTAGCACCGCCGTGTTGGCGAGCCACGTGATTCTTGGCCCCAGCACTAAGCGTACTCTTCGGGCCGATTAGCCTGATTTGCTGCCCAGTTGGCGGTACGGTCTGATGTGGAGTCAGCACTGGTCATGGGGGGTGCGGTGACGGGCATTGAGATCGCGATCGGGTACCTGTTCGCGTGGGCTGTCCGGAAGGCTCAGCGCGTGGCTGGGCGGGCGGACGGGGAAGTAGACCGGGCGCTGGACGCGGGATGGATCGCTTGCACGACGTGGTCAGCCGGAAGCTCGGCAACGACCCCGCGCTGCAGCGGCTGGCGGAGGAGGCGGCGAGCGGGCGCGAATCGCTCAGTGACCGCACCCAACAGCGGGTCCTGCTCGCACTGGAGGAAGCCGGCGAGACCGATACCGGCTTCGCCACCGACTTCGAGCAAGCCATGGACCACCTGCAATCCGTTGCCCCGGTCCCGGGGCTCCAGTCTGGCGGAGACCACATCGTGGTGCACCACAACACCTTCCACGGGCCAGTTCAGGCGAAGGGCATCCAGCACATCCACCGCGGCGCCGCATCATGACCGACGACAACAGACAGTACGGCCCGCAGGACGACTTTGCCTTCAGAGACAACACCTTCCAAGGCCCCTTCCAGACGGCTGGCTTCCAGACCATCAACTACTTCAGCGCGCCCCCAGCCACGCCTCAGCCGCGCAAGTGGTGGCGGCGGCGGACGACGGCAGTGTTCGCGGCACTGGCGCTGGTCCTGGCCGCGGGAGGTGCGTACACGGGGTACGCGCTGGGGTTCTTCGGTGGGACGCCGAATGAGATTCCGGTTCCGCGCGTGGTGAATCCGGGCAATGCGAAGCTCCCGTCGGACGTGCACCTCCAGGCACAGGAGGAATGTGCCTCCAGCGTCAATTACTACGCGGAGACGGCAGACGACTACCAGAGGGGGCAGCACAGAGGGCAGAGGCGTCTGGGGCCGGTAGCCGTTGACATCACCAGCCAGACGTCGTCCAAAGAGGCCGTACTGCTGGTGGGGATGCGCGTGTTGGACCTCCAGCGGAAGGCACCTCCCACCACCGGCATCGCCGTCGCGGACGGAGGGTGCGGAGCGGGAGTGGACGTCAGACCATTCTGGGCCGATCTGGACAAGAGCGATCCGCTGATCATCGCGAAGGCAGCTGCGCATCCACCGGTGAGTTTCCCCTACAAGATCTCGTCGAGCGATCCCGAGGTGTTCAAGCTGACTCTGGAGAACACCACCTGCTTCTGTGCTTTCGCCGTCGAGATCGACTGGGTCGCGGCGGGGAAAGCTGGTAGGACGATCTTGGACAATGGCGGGCGGGGCTTTTTGTCCAGCGCGGCCCCCAAGGTTGCCGCGTATACGGTCGACTCGTCCAACCAGCTGCTAGGGACGACGTACGGGCGGCTTCTCCCATCGAGCTCGTAACACGACCAGTGTCGGGCTCTCTTCGGAGTCATCAGCACGTGCGGCGGCGGAGGCACTGACGTTGGGGTCGCGAGGCCCGCTTGGCCTTGCAACGCAGCGGCGTCTCCTCGGTGATCCTCCGGCAGGCTCATCGCCCGGCCTCGACGGCGACATTGCTGCCCACCTGGAGCCATGCGCCGTCAGTCCACTTCGCCGGGGTGGGTGTAGGTCTGAGGGTAGGTGGCGGTGTAGTCCTCGACTGGTAGTGCCTTGTCTGCGGCGTAATCGGCGCGCTGCTGCCGATCGGCTTCGGTGATTTCCAGGTGGAGGGGCGGGGCTTCGGGGGCGGGCCACAGCTGGATGAGGTGGCGCTCGCCGTGATCACCGATACCTGGTTCGGGATCGTCCGTGTGGCAGTACAGGCGCATCCGCACACAGCCCTCGCCGTCCGGCAGGTAGAGGGGTGGTTCCTGCTCCGGCCAGGCGTCCAGGACGTCGCCCGGCTCAAGGGTCGACAGGTACAGGCCGGGTGTCTCGGTGCGCAGGCTGAGTTCCTCGGCCGGCTCCCATCCGGCGCCGGTTTCCGGAGTGGGCGGGCCGTCGTGGACCTGGATGGTCAGCCGGACGGGGCCGGTGTCGGTGGTGGTCAGCACGACGGCGCTGGCCGGTGTGGCCGGGCCGCAGCGCCAGCCGTAGGGCATCTGGGCCGGGTAGTCGTCGTGCTCGGTGAAGCCGACGAGGTAGCCGCTTTCGCCCACCTCGAGGATGAACGCGGTTTCGCGGACCAGCATGGGGGACTCCTTCTACCGGGCAGGGTGGCCCGTCCGCAAATGCGGACGGGGCCACCCTGGTCGAGCTCAGTGTGCCGGATTCAGGCGATCACGTAGAACGGGTCGTGGTCCATGACGTGGAACTGGCGCCGCCAGTTGGTGATGAAGGCGCCCTGGCTGTCGTTCTCGCTCTTCTTGACCCAGGTGATGGTGCGCTGGGCGGCCGGCAGATGGGTGCCGCCTTCGTAGGTGGAGGCGAAGGGGTATTCGTCGCACGAGGTGCGCCCGGCCCGTCGCATGTCCGCGGGCGCGGTGCCCGAGCACACCGCCTGGCGGTTCTTTCTCTGCTGGGTGGCGTTGATCATCCAGTGCAGGGGCTTGCCGCCGTTGCCCGGGTCGCCGTAGTGGCCGCCGTGCGAGCGCAGCTTGCGGATGCCCTCGGAGATGCGCGGCAGGGTGGACAGGTTGATCCCGGTGGGCGCTTCGGTCATGGCGCAGCCGGTGGTGCCGTAGTAGTTGTCGCACCGGTAGACGGCCGAGGCGTAGGAGACGGTGCCGGGGCTGTATCCGGCCTTGGTGAAGGTGTAGGTGTAGGTGGTCTTCGCCTTGGGGTTGATCTTCTTGCGGGCGATGGCGCCGGTCTTGTAGTCCACGCTCCCGCTTGCCGCGCTGTCGAGGGTGTGGCCCTGCGTGAAGTGGACGGTCGCCTTCGTTCCACCGCCGGAGAGCGCGGCGACGTTGACGGCGACGCCCTTGCCCTGGCCGGTGGTGCTCGCCTTGGAGATGGTGAACTTCTCGCTCCAGTTGGCGGAGTTGGCCTTCAAGGTCATCTGGTGCTTGACGTTGAAGTCGGCTGTGCCCTCGATGACCGGTTCCCCGTCGACGACCTTGACCACGTCGACGTGGACGGCCACCCACTCGCACTCGCTGAACCGGTTGATCGTGATCCTGTTGATGGTGCAGGTCGCGGCAGCGGATGCACCGGCCGTCGCACTTGCCTGCGCCCGAGGCGGGCCGACCGTGACGCGCAGTTGCGCGCTGCCAGCCTGATCCGCCACGGCCGACGGAGTGCCGACCGTAGCCAGTACCCCTACGGCCACGGCCCCCGTGGTAAACAGCGTCCTCAGTTTCAAGTTATACCCCCGGTGTTGGTCTCAAGCGGGAAGAAGGCACGGGGATCAACTCCCGTGCCAATCAGCCGCGTTGACTTCATGCAAACACTCCCTGCGCACCGGCCGCACCCCATTTTGATCACTCTTGGGCGAGGAGCGAACGGTTCCGAATGCAATGAAAGATCGCGAACGCTGGCAGCGCGCGTGGCGGCGCGTCGGGCTGTCCCGCCTCGCCCGGCGTACCGCTGACGATTGGCGAAGAACAGTGTTTGGCGATGGCACTTACGTTGCTGCGGTCCTGGTTACGGTCATGCGGCTGTCTAGTCTTGTGCTCTGGGCGTGGTCCTAGATCAGTTGGCGCAGGGGAGAAGGAAGGAAAACCGGTGGGAGACCGGGGCGTCGTCGACTCCTGGGAGCGCCAGGACCGCGAGTCTGCGCAGGCGTTCGAGGCGTTTGCCCTGTACCGCGATCTCGGGCCGGTGCGCAGTGTCACCAGGGTGGCACGGGAGTTGGATAAATCCCGGACGCTGGTGGGCCGGTGGTCGCGGCAGTTTGCGTGGGTGGTGCGGGCGACGGCGTACGACCGGAAGCAAGATCGGCTGTTCCTGGCGGAGCAGGCGCAGGCGCGGCGTGACATCGCGCGTAGGCATGCGAAGTTGGCGCAGGCGGTGCAGAGCAAGGCGGTCGCGCGGTTGCAGACGCTGGACCCGCGGGAGCTGTCGCCGTCGGAGTTGCTGCGGTACATCCAGGTTGCGGCGGAGATCGAACGCCGGGCCGTGGGCGAGGCACCTGCCGTCGGGGCGGTCGAGGACCGGGATCAGGGCGCTGACGTCGCCGCCTTGTCGGATGAGGATCGCCGGGCGCGGATGGATCAGCTGCGCCGTGAGCTGGAGCGCCGGTTGTCGGAGGGTGACCAGTGACCCGGGGGCGGGCCAAGCGCCGGATGGTCGAGGACTTTGCGGATCCGTCGGTGATGAGCGATGAGCAGCTCAAGGCGGAGATACGGGAGTTGATCCGGGCCGATGAACTGTCGGCGCGGCGGTGGGCATGCGAGGTCCCGGACTGTGACGGGCTGCCCCACGCAGGCTGGCTCCACCATCATGCGCGGGCGGCGCAGCGGCGGCCGCTGTGGCTGTGGACGGTGTGGATGCTCCTCACCGGCCGCGGCTGGGGCAAGTCGCGTACGGCGGCGGAAGCGGTACGGGAGTGGGCGCAGACACCGGGGCTGCAGATCGCCGTGGTCGCGAAGAACGCCACGCTGGTGCGGGACATTTGCTTCGAGTCTCCGAAGTCGGGGCTGTTGTCGGTGTTCCCGCCGGAGGAGGTGGCGAAGTACAACTCGTCGCTCGGTGACACCGTGCTCAAGTTGAAGAACGGCACGCTGATCCGGGGGTTCGGTGCGGAGACGCCGGACAACCTGCGTGGGTGGGCGTTCGACAAGGCCTGGTGCGACGAGTACGCGGCCTGGTCGCGGCATACCGCACAAGAGGTCTACGACATGCTGTGGTTCTGCCTGCGCGAGGCGGACACGCCGCAGGTCGTCATCTCCACCACGCCCAAGCCGCTCCCGCACGTGAAGCGGCTCGTCGAGCGCGGTCGCACCCAGGAGCAGGCCCACCGGGAGGGTGGGGCACCCCCGCGTGTGGTCCTGACGCGTGGCCACATGCGTGAGAACGACGCGAACCTGTCGGCGGCGGCTCGCGAGGAGTTGGAGGAGGAGTACGCCGGCACCCGACTGGGGCGGCAGGAGCTGTCCGGCGAACTCCTTGAGGACGTCGAGGGCGCGCTGTGGAAGGGGTGGATGCTGGAGGTCGAGGGCTTCCGGCCCCGCCCGGAGCACCTGCCGGACCTTCAGCGCCTGGTCGTGGCCGTCGACCCTGCCACCAAGTCGCACGAGAACGCGGACATGACAGCCTTCACCGTGGCCGGACGCGGCTATCCCGTGGAGTCGATGTTCGGCGACGAGCGGCCCCGCGGGTATCTGCTGCACTGCGAGCAGGACCGGCACACACCGACCCAGGCGATGAAGCGGGCCGCGAAGCTGTATCACGAGCACCGTGCGGACTGTGTCGTCATCGAGGCGAACAACGGCGGCGACTACCTGCCCGCGCTGCTGGAGCAGGTCGACCCGACGGTGAACTGGCGAATCGTTCACGCCACGCGCGGGAAGCGGGCTCGGGCGGCCCCGGCTGCGCAGCTGTATGAGCAGGCGCGGGTGCATCACGTGGGTTCGGCGCGGGTGTTCGCGGAGCTTGAGGAGCAGATGACGACGTTCGTCGGACAGGGCGAGACGGAGGACTCGCCGGACCTGCTCGACAGCGCGGTGTGGGCGTTGTGGGACTTGTTCCTCGATCCGACGATGCCGCCACCGCGGGGTGGGGATGATCAGCGACTGAGCGGACGTCGATAGCGGGTCAGCTGGTCGGCTGTGGAGTCGTGGGCGCCGGTCGCGGATCTACTGCGGGCTCGTCGGGGAGGTCTTCATGGACGGCGGCTAGTGCTTCCTCGAACTCGCCAAAGCTCCTGCCGATACTGGCGAGGTTCCAGCGTGAGGCGAAGAAGTGGGTATGAACGGGTGTTGTGAGAGCGATGAGTCGCTCGGCCTTCGCTTCGATGGTGCGCTCTGAGATCACCACGGCTCGCGCTCGGGCGACGAACACGCCGGCCATTCTGCGCGTACGGTCATAGCGGTAGGTGAGGTCAAGCAGTTCCGTGTTGTCGACCAGGTATCGGGTGGCTTCGTCGAGTTGGTCAATCCATCGTTGACGTTCGGCTTCCAGCCTTTCTGCGAGGACGGGGCGTGTTTCTGCAAGGGATGGTGGTACCGCTGTTCCCTGAAGACGCCCGCACGCCGAGAGGATGGTCAGGACTCGTTTTGCGAACTCAGCGTGGGCCTCGTGCGCGAGGCGTTTGTGATTGTTCTTGGCTTCAATTCGCGGCTTTCGTGCCTCAATGCGCGGATTGATGAATAAGCCGATGAAGAGCGTGGTCAGGGCAGCGAGAAGGATGGTGCTGATCCAGGAGGGCATGCCGGGATTGTCGGGCATCCGGGATCGGACGGCAGGGGTATGAACGGCCGATAGGGTAACGATTTGGCGCGGGGCCGACGTCCTGGAGGGACTTGTGGGCCTGCGCCAATTCGTCATTGATGCCTGGTCGTGGCTGAACTACAAGCCGGTGATGGCAGACGCCGGCCGCCCGGCGAGCCGTGCGTTCCCGGAGCTGGCGGCCTCGTGGCTGCCGCCGCATGAGCTGCGCAGGCTGGCGGCGTACAAGGTGCTGGCGTCGTACGACAACAACCAGGCCGGGCAGCTGGCGGCGGCCGCGGGTGACGAGGCGGCGTTGGAGCGGCGCGAGCTGGGTGACGCGGCGAACCTGGTCGACACGGCGCTCGGCTACCTCCTCGGATCCGACCAGCAGATCGCCGTGGCCGGTGCCGAGCACGCCGACGAGGAGTCGCCGGAGCCCGGCGCCGTCGAGGCGGCGGCCGTACAGGAGCGGCTGCGGAAGTGGGCTGAGAAGGAGCTGCTGACGCTGCGTATCCAGCAGGCGGAGCGCAATGCTGTGCTGCTGGGCGACAGTGTGTACCTGCTGGCGTGGGAGCCCGGGAAGCAGCGGCCGACGCTGCGGGTCGACGATCCGGGGTTCTTTTTCCCGCAGTGGGACGACGACCAGGACGACGACCTTCCCAGCCGGGTGCATCTGGCGTGGGAGCTGCCCGAGGACCAGGACGCCGGACTGAAGGCACGGATACGGCGGGTGACGTACGAGCTGGGTCCGGTCTCCGAGGACGGGAGCGTCACACGGGAGTATCCCTGGGAGCCGGGGCGTGCGTCGAACGTGACGTGCTATCTGACGGATGCCGAGTGGCTGCTGGAGGACCTGAAGCGCGGGGAGACGCTGGACCGGCTGCCGATGCACAAGGCCGCGTTCCGGGTGCGAGCGGATGGTACGGAGCTGAACCGGCTGGACTTGATGATCGACTTCGTGCCGGTCGTGCACATCACGAACACGATCCCGGCCGGTGGGGAGCACTGGGGCAGGTCGGCGCTGGCCCGTGTGCTGCAGGCGCTCGATGAGCTGGCCGCGACGGACTCGGACAGCTCGGCGGCGTCGGCGACGACGGGGACGCCGATCATCGGGTTGGCGGGGGCGCGGCTTCCGGTGGACCGGGCGACGGGCAGGCCAGAGAAACTGAAGGTGGAGGCCGGCGCGGTGTGGCAGCTGGGCGAGTCGGGGCGCATGGACGCGCTGGACACGTCGCCGCAGCTGGCGGAGCTTCGGGCGCGGGTGGAGCACCTGTTGGACCGGATCGCGGCGAACTCGCGGATCACGGCTGCGGGTTTGGGCACGTTGGATGCCACGGAGGTGCCGTCGGGCTATGCGTTCCAGCTGGCGCTGGCGCCGCTGGATGCGCTGGTGGCGATGATGCGGCTGGCCAGGGAGCACAAGTACCGCCTGCTGTTGAAGATGGTGCAGCGGCTGTACCAGGCCGGCCGTGCCGAGGGTTGGGCGGCCGGGGAGTCGTTTTCGGCGCGGTTGGCGTGGGCGCCGCACACGCCGACGGACCGGGCTGCGGTGCTGGACGAGGTCGTCACGGCGTACGGGGCGGGCGTGATCTCGCTGGAGACGGCGGTGCAGATGCTGCTGGACGCGGGCTATCCGATCGAGGACGCCTCCCAGGAGGTGGCCCGGATCCGGGTGGTCGCCGAGCGGGAGGCCGCGGCCAGGGTGGCAGAGGCCGTCGCGCGTAAGGGCGAGCAGGCTCCAGGCGGCGGAGACGACCAAGAGGCCGACGGGGTGCGGGCCGCCGCGGCGTAGGCGGGTGGTCGGGGCGCTTAGGATTCGCTTCCGTGGCAGACATCCCCGACGAATTGATCAAGCTGGAACGTTCCGCCGAAGATGCGCACACGAAGCTCGGTGGTCTAGACGGTGCGGCGTACGACGTGCAGTGGAAGGCGTGGCGTGACGCGGCTGCGGCGTTCCAGGCCGCGGTTACGGAGTACGCGGGGCGCGAGGGTGTGGGCATGTCGCGCTACGAGCTGGAGCAGGCGGTGAAGAAGGCGGTGCGGCACGCAGTGCCGGAGGGCTGACGGCTACGTCTGGTCGAGCCAGACGGCCAGCGTTCGGCCTCGTCGACCAGGACGACGCGCGCCGCGGGCACTCCTTTGTCATGGTCGGTGCGCAGCCATGGGTCCCACGACATCACCCAGTCGGTCTCGTCCCCTCGCCTAGAAAGGGCACCACCAGACGCCCCTGGCTGTCCTGCCGCGGCAGTCCCGCAGGACGCACCCTGCGTTCCTGCCCGTCGGGCCAACGCAGCCGGGCATCCCCGCCCTGGCGCATCGCGGCGGCGAGCTGCTCCGGTGCCCCCCCGCAGGAGGCCGCCCCATGGCGGGCCTTCGGCCGGCATCAGCTCGCCCAGCTCAGCCTCGATGGCGACCTGCTCCTCGCCGACCACCAGCACGGCCGCCCAAGAAAACGGAGACACCTTTCCGGCCTGCCCCGGTGCAAGCCCCTCGGCGAGCGGTCGGCCGGTCGCATGACGCGGGCCGAAGGGGCACCACGAGGGCCCAAAGGGCCCTAGCCCCTACCAGCGCACGAGGGCCATCCTCAAGATTTCGGCACCATCTGTCCGCGGCTCGGGAGCGGCCATGAAGAGCGAACCTGTCGGCTTCTCCACCGGCCGGATGATCGAACTGGGCCGCAAAGAGTCCCTGGCGCTGCTGGCCGGTGTGCCCGTGGGGCGCGTCGGCTTCACCCGCCAGGCGCTGCCGGTGATCCGCCCGGTCAACCATCTCATCGACGGCGACACCCTCGTCATCTGCACCCACACCGGATCGGCGCTGCTGCACAATGCGTCCGTCGACGAGATCATGGTCTATGAGGCCGACCATCTCGATCCGGACACCCGGACCGGCTGGAGCGTCATGGTCACCGGCCGGGCCACCCCGGTCACCGCACCGCTGGAGGTGGCCCGCTACCGCACGCTCCTCATTCCCTGGATCGGGCGGGACATGGATCAGATCGTCCGTATCCAGGCCGAGCTTGTCACCGGCTACCGCCTTACCCGCTGACCGGCGCATGTGCGCCCGACACACGACAGGTCGAAGCCATGGGCATCATCACCGACCTGGCCGTCTTCCTCCGCGCCCGCTGGGACGAGGAGGAAGACGGCAGTGTGCTCTTCCACGAATTCACCTGCCCCGTCCCTCAGCAAACCCGGCAGGACTGCAGGTGTTCCTGCCCCTGCCCCACCCAGATCCGCACACGTATCTCCACCCACCGGCGCATCCTGACCGGCTGCGAGCAACGCATCCGGCGCGAGCATGAGGCTGGCCCGTGCTGGCCGCTGGAGTCGATCCTCGCCTTCCAGGGCATGAAAGCCCTCGCGCTGCCCTTCGAACTGCATCCCGACTTTCAGGACAGCTGGTATCCCTGACCTCCCCAGCACAGCTCCTGCCCAGCGGTTCAGGCGCGCCCATCAGCACCGCAGCCGTCACTGCTGAAGGTCACGTGTGCAGTAGGCAACCTACAACCTAGAATCGAATGCGTGAACGATTCGGTCCCTTCGAGACTTGTGCTGCTCCGCTTCCTGGAGCGGGTGCAGGAACGGGACCTGGCGCGCACCCGCCGGTGGATCGCCGACGAGGAGCGCCGTGAAGCCGAGCGGCAGCGCGGTATCCAAGCTCGCCCGCCGGCACCGGAGTGGCTGCTCGACATGGGGCTCAACCGGCAGTCCCCGCCCTCGTGCGTGCATGTCGGGGACTGCTGGAGCGCGGGCAAGCGCAGCCAGGCCATAAGCCGGGAGCAAGCCCGGGGCGCGCTCGCCGACGGGGTCAAGGCATGCCCGCAGTGTCAGCCTGATATGGCCCTGGGGATGCTGGACTAGGTGCTGCGCGGATGCCGCCCGGTCGTCTACTTCGCTGTGGTCTCCGCGGCCGTCTTTTTGGCTGGCTGGGGCCCCCGGCATGCCTGCGTTCCCTGACATCACCAGCCAGGACGACACCTGACGCCGTGACCCTGCAACCGCTGAGGCCAGGGCCCAGTAGCACTAGCGGGGCAGGGCGCATGGCACGTACCACCAGCGCGCTCAATGTCGCGTGCATGCGCCGTCGTCCTCCGACTCCTTGTTTGATGACGCAACCAAGAGGGGGATCACCGGAACGGGCTGGTCTCCCCAGACAAGAGGCTGCTTTCGACGAGGTCCGCCTCCCTTACCGGCTCGCCCCGTGTGCTGCAGTTCGCAGTAATGAGCTGCGTGGTCAAGGCACCGGCAAACGGAGCAGCCGTCGACATCTCCCGCGGCAACAGCAACTGGCGGAACTTCGCCCGAGGCCACGTCGCCAGGACCCTCCCCGGAGCACCCCTCTTCGACGCCGTACGCGAAACGGCGCCCGAACTCATAGCTCGCAAAGGAGCCGTAGCATGGACGCCCGCATCCTCCCGGTCGCTGACACCATGCCCGCCGAGTTCAAGCACGGCCCGGCGGGACCCGCCGACCTGACCTCGCAAGGACCGGCCGTGCAGGCACTCCACCGGGAGTTCCCCATCGCGTCCCACCCCATGCCGGCGTGGGTGCACGATGCCGGGCGGCACACTGCCGACTGGCTGCGCCGGATGCGACTGGTCCAATCCACCGCAGCCGTCGAGCATTTCACGGCGACCAGAACGGAACGGTTCGCCGCACGGACCCATCCGGAGGCCCCGGCGGACCGCGGCGACATCCTCGCCGACTGGTACACCTGGCTGTTCAACGTCCTCGACGACCGGTTCGACGATCAATTCGACGAGGGTCGCATCGGCAGCAACCCCGCACATGTGAAGGCCATCGTGGACGCGATCGTAGCTGTCATCGACGGCCGGCCCCCCTCGGGGTCCCTCGCATTGGCGTGGGGCGAACTGCAGGCCCGCATCTGTGCCTTCGAGCCCCCTGCACCATGGACCGAGCGTTTCCTGGCGCATGTGCGGGAGTATCTGTATGGCTGCCTTTGGGAGGCTCGCTACCGCACACAGTCCCGGGTGCCCGCACCGGCGGACTACCCCCTGGTGCATGGAGCATCCAGAGCCATCATCCCCTCGTTCGACCTCATCGAATTCGCCACCGACACGTATCTGCCTGAGCCCATTTACGCCTGGACGACCTACCGCATCACGGTGGATGCGGCGAGCCAAGTCGTCGTCTACTCCAACGACCTGGCCAGCCTTCCCAGGGAGCATGCCCGAGGCGAGGTCTTCAACCATGTGATGCTGCTGGTACACAACCACGGGTATTCCTGGCCCGAGGCCGTGGCCACGGTACGTCGACTCCTCGATGCGCAAATGGACGTCTTCTTCGCTGGCGAAGCCGCCCTGCGCACATGGCCAGACTGCACCGAGCTGGAGCCGAATCTGCGCGGTCTGCGTCACTGGCTGCGAGGGAACCTGGACTGGTCGGTCGAGACCAGTCGGTACCTTGCCCCACGGTGACAACCCTGAGCACGACCAACCTATGAGTCGTCGCGCCGTGCGGCATCCGGGCGCCGGAAGTTATCCACAGCCCAGAGCACAGTCCCATGACCTTCAGTACCTTGCTGCCTCTGTGGATCACAAGGGGGCGTTATGCACAGGCATGGAACGGTGTTCGAGGAGCTCGCGGTGGAGGTCATGGCGGAGCTGCCGACGGATGAGGCGCGGCGCGAGGTCCTGGATCTCGTTGATCTGGTGCGCGCGGCCCCTCGGGCATGGCCGGACGTACGGGACCCCGGCAGCATCGAGGAGATCCGCGAGGCCTTCGGGTCGCGCTGCTGGATCCAGTACATGCCGCATGCCGGAGCCATCGAGGTACGCGAGATCGGCTGGGTGGGCTGACGCGGCAATGGCGATGGCCGAACAGGAGTGGCTGTGCGCCTCGGGCGCGAGGGTCGGACGGAGAAGGCGGCAGGAGGTTCACAGAGGGGACCTTTCCTGCTGCGTTGCCTTCGTCCATTCGACCAACTGCTTGATGAGGTCAATGACCCTTTTCTGGCGACTCTCGGGCAGGAAGGCCCAGGACAGCCAGGAGGGTGCCAGGAGGACCACAACGATGATCAACGGGACGATGCGGAGTGCCCCCAGAATGTACTTGGGACTGACCAGCTCCAGGATGTGCTGCACGGCGGCGGCCTCTCGTGGCGTCGCCGTGCCCTAGCTCCAGGGCGACCTGGGGAAGGTTCTCACGGCGAGAATTCAGGTAAGAACGCGCGCTGTTGCCAGCGCCAACGTGCTCCCAGGGCCACAAGTAGAGAACCACTTGGCGTGCCGACGGTCCTGCTTGAGGGCAGGCGTCTAGGGAGCCGCAGATGATCAAGGCTCAAATCTGCGGCGTGGATATTCGCAATTCTCGATACATGAGTTGCCCCCGTCGTACCCGGCGATCGGTCAACCGGCGTCCGTGCAGTATGACTTGATGAGCAGCCGGGTTGCAATACACGACTGGATGCGATGCGGCAAGTACTCTCGGTAGACATTCGCCCTAAAGAGAGTATGCGTGTAGGGGCAGATGTCCGGTGTGATTCGTGGGGCTGTCTGCGCTGATGGCTACACTGATCGACAGCGCGGGGGCGCGCTCTGGAGGAGATGCATGGTCCGGCCCCTGCCGCCTCGCCGTCTTGTCGGCTTTCGCCGTGACGGGCGGCCGATCTACCCAATTCTCGGCGCCTCTACGGAAGACGAGACGAACGATCAGCTTGATGACACGGCCGAGTCCGGCCAGGAGCAGCAGGTCACGGTCACCCAGGACCGGTTGGGCAAGATGCTCACCCGGGAGAAGGCGCAGGGTGAACGGGCGGCGGTCAAGCGGCTGTTGTCGGCGCTCGGGTTCGACTCCCCCAAGGCGCTGACGGAATTCGTGACCTCGCAGCGAGAGGCCGAGCAGGCTGCGCTGTCGGAGGTAGAGCGCCGGGAACAGGCTGCTGCGGAGCGGGAGTTGCAAGCGGCCCGCCGGGAGGAGCTGGCTGCTGAGCGGGAGCGTGCGGCCTTGCGCCGCGGTGCCCTGGTGGCGCTCGGCGCGGAGGGTGAGGACTTGGTGGATGCGGAGCGTCTGCTTGCGGTCGACGACGAGGACGCGGACGAGACGCAGATCCAGTCGGCGGCCGAAGCCTTGCGTGCGCGCCGTCCGGAGCTGTTTGGTGAGGTACGCACTCCTGTACCCGCGGCGCCCGCGGGGGCACCGGCCGGCCGAGGCCCGAGCCGTACGGCACCTGTGTCAAGGCCAGGTTCTGCGGGGCTGGAGATGGCCAAGCGCCGGGGCCTGATATCGGAGTTCAGCGACTCCGCCGCCCGATAGACAGACCCGAGCACAGACCTTGGGGACCACGCCCCCTCGACTTCGTGGACGGCACCGCCCCCATGGGCGGTGTGCGGGTAGCTGACCGCATCGTCCATGGAGACACGCAACATGAGCATCCAGCCCGTTTCGAAGTCCGAGTACACGACCGCCAACCGCGAGTGGCTGGCCTCCCTGCACGGCACCGACTCGACCGACACCATCACCCTCGACCTGAACCTGTTCACCGAGGGCGTCCACTACCAGTGCGGGGACGGCTGCGAGCCGTACGGCCGGGTCTTCTCCGGTGTGCCGGTCGGCAAGGTCGCCGAGTCGAAGCTGTACGGCCCCTACGACCCGGAGGCCACCTGCGGCCGCCAGATCCTGCGCGGCTTCGTGATCGCCGAGGCCCCGTTCGCGCCGGGGCAGACCCGAGTGCCGGCCGCGCTGCTGTGGCACGGCGCGGTGCGCGCGTCGAAGGTCCCGGGCGGCATCGACCTGTCGCAGCTGACCTGGCACCCGCGCGGTGCGCAGGTCCGCTTCCTGTGAGCGGGGGGCGTGAGCTGTGACGATTCAGGACCTGTTGAAGGACGTCCAGGCGGTTGACCTGACGGCGTTCGCCCGCGCCATCCCGTCGCCGAAGGACTTCCTGCTCACCCAGTCGATCTTCCCGACGATGGTGCTGCCGGAGGTCAAGTGGCGGGTGAGGGACTCCGGCCGGTACGTGAACGTCGCCAAGTACCGGGCGTTCGACGCGTCGGTGCCGTTCGCGACCCGTGAGGCGTGGCAGACCTCCCGCGAGGGTGCGCTGCCCGCGCTGGGGCAGAAGCTTGTGGTGGGGGAGCAGGAGCAGATTCTGCTGGAAGCCTCCCGCGGTTCGGATCAGGACCGGCTGATCGAGTTGCTGTATGACGATGTTGAGCGGCATGTGGAGGCGATCCGGTCGCGGCTGGAGCTGGCCGCCGGCGACGTCCTGGCGGACGGCCGATTCTCGCTGGTGCAGGAGAACGGGCTCACGCTGGAGGTGGACTGGAACGTCCCGGCCGAGAACATGCCGGTCGCCGCGCGGCCGTGGTCGGACCCGGAGTCGGATCCGATCGCGGACGAGCTGCGGTGGATCCAGCACCTGGACGACATCGGTGCCCCGGAGCCCGAGCAAGTGGTCACGTCACGGAAGGCGTTCAGCTTCTTCGCTGCGAACAACGCCTACCGGGCGGCCTATTACGGGTCGGTGAGCCCGTCGACGACGCCGACCGCGACGTTGACCCCGCAGCAGATCAACGTGGTGCGCGGCAACTACGGCCTGCCGCCGGTGACGTTCTACAAGGCCCAGGTGCGGGTGGACGGCAAGCCCCGCAAGGTGCTGCCGGAGGACCTGTGGATCCTGGTGCCGCCGGAGCGGGAGAAGTGGGCGCAGACCATGCTCGGCGTGACCGCCGAGGCGCTCGTGCTGTCGCGCGGCTCGAACCCGGAGATCATCCGGGAGGACGCTCCGGGCCTGATCATCACCCGTGGTGTGCAGGATGACCCGGTGCAGATCTGGACCAAGGGCGCCGCGGTCGGGATGCCGGTGATGCACACGCCGGACGCGCACATCGTGGCGAAGGTGCTGTGATGCCGGTGCGTCGACTGATCGCAGCCGTGTATGTGAAGGACCCGGCTACCCATGAGGACCTGATCCTTCTGCCCGGCGAGTGCCCGGCTCCGGAGATCGCCGCGCTGGTGACGAACCCGGACGCCTGGGAATCGCCGCCGTGCGACGAGGCGGAGCCGGAACCTATCGCCGTGGGCGAGCCCGATCCGACCGGCGGCACAAGTGGATCCAATCAGGAACAGGCAGAGGGCACGAAGAAGGCCCCGTCACGGCGGACACGCTCGGCCTCCGCGTAATACGGTCACCTGCACGGCCCGGAGCCAGCACCCCCGACTCGCTCCGGGCCGTGCCTCGTATCCGAGGGATGTGAAACCGGTGGACGAGTTCCAGCGGTCATGGCTGCTCGCACAGCTCGGCCCCGACACCGATCCGGCCGACCTCGAACGCCGCTTCTTCCGATTGCGGTCGGCGCGCGCGGTCGCGCTTGAGGTGTTGGGCGAGCGGCGCGCCAAGCTCCTCGGCGATCCGCTGAAGGTCACCGTCGACAACGTGGTGACCATGGATCTGCAGGAGAACTTGCGCGGCATCGAGCGGCAGATCGAGCAAGTCCGGCAGGCCCTCGCCCCGGACGATCCAGGTGACGAGGACGAAGCAGCGGAAGCGTCGATGGCGGTGACCTGGTTGGCTCCTGCCCGCCGCTACCGGTAGTGCGGGTCACACGTGCCGGAGACCGGCGATCAACTTGTTCACCTAGGACGACGTGTCTCTCAACTTCGTTGGGGCATGAGGGGCTTCGCCAATGCTCGTAGACTCATGACGTGGCATTCATGAGCACCCCGCACTGCTGCTTCCTGTGATCGGAAGACATTGAGGGCGATGCCCGACGGCGTCGCCCTCCTTGGCGTGCCTGTTGCATGAACCACGCTCGCGACGCTGCCCGTACCTTCCTGCGGCAGTGACGCTCCGAGCACGGGCAGGCACGGTTTCTTCCCTTCACCGTTGCCAGGAGTGCCTCGTGCCTGTGTCGTTTCCCCCTGCCCTTGAACTGTCTCTCGACGTGCTGCGCTGCCCAACGTGCCGCAGGCGCCACCTGCACCCCGACTGCGGCGCACTGCGCTGCCCGGCGGGCCACACCTTCGACATCGCCCGCCACGGCTACGCCGGACTGCTGACGGGCACCCGCGCCACCAGCGGCGACGACGCGGCCATGGTCCAAGCCCGGAACCGCTTCCTATCCACCGGTACCTACGCGCCCATCCGCAACATCGGCGCACACCTGGCGGCCGACGCCGTCGCTGAGCAGGCCACGGTCGTGGACGTGGGATGCGGCACGGGCTACTACCTGGCCGGCGTGCTCGACCGGCTGCCCGGCGCCCGTGGTCTGGGTCTGGACACGTCAGTGCGCGCGCTGCGCTCGGCAGCCCGTGCCCATGACCGAGCTGCCGCGGTGGCCTGGGACGTCTTCCGCCCGTTCCCGCTGGCCGACGGGGTGGCCGATGTCGTGCTGGACGTGTTCGCCCCGCGCAACCCAGCCGAGTTCCACCGCGTGCTGCGCCCGACCGGCCGGCTGATCGTGGTCCGTCCCACCGGGCGGCACCTGGCCGAGCTGCGCGACCGGCTACCTGCCATGGTCACGATCGACCCGGCCAAGGAACAGCGCCTGCACCGGGCGCTGGCCCCATTCTTCGAGGGCACCGTCACCGAACGAGTGGAGTACACGGCACCCTTGACCAGGCTGGATGCCCTGGATCTGGTGGCGATGACACCGAGCGCACGCCACGTGAGCCGCGCAGACCTGAACGATGACGGCCTCCTGCTTGATGAGGTCACCGTCTCCGTACTGGCCACCGTCTACCAGCCTCGGTGACCACGAACGGGCGCAAACGCCTGCTGGCTCTGTTAACGACTTCCGTCAGCGTTTGTGCTCCAGTTTGGGCAGCATTCAACGCGCTGTGGAAATCGAACGATTCATGAACCTTCGGTGGCTGCGTAGGTGTAGGCGGAGCTTCGGTGAGTGCGAGATCAGATGTAGCTGGTTTCAGTGCGAGGGCACTGCCTAGTGGTTGGACTGGCGCTCTTCGGCGCCGTGGCGCAGGGACTTGACGATCTGGCCGGCGGGGAAGGAGAGGCGGGCGGTGGGGATGACCCACGGCTGCCAGGGGCCGAGGCGGGCAGGCAGATCGAGTTGGTGGGCGGCGGCTGCGTCGGTGATCTGGCGTAGTGCGGTGTGCAGTTCGGTCCACTGCTGGGCCTGAGTGAGGCTCAGGTCGCGGCGGACCGCGTTGCTGTAGGTGCCTGGGTGGTCAGGGTGTGGCCCTGGAGCCAGCTCGGCCACGAAGCCGGGCCAGGATTTTTCGGGGTCGGTGTCGGCCTGCTGGTGGAGGTGTCTGCACAGGTCGGGGCCGAGAGCGGGGAAGGCCACCAGGGCGGCGATCAGGACCAGTCCTGCGCGGTAGGGGCGGTAGTGGGTGGCGGGGGAGGTCGGGGTGGTGGGGTTGGGGCGGTCGGTGTGGTCGTGTTCGCGGTGGGGCTGGCGGAGGGCGGTCAGCAAGCCGTAGCTGTTGGCTAGGCGCTTGACGGACCGGGGGGTCAGTGGCAGGCGGGGTGGGCCGACGAGCCGTAGCAGGCGTGCCTCCTCCTCGGTGAAGGTGAGGGGGTCGGTCATCTCGACAACCGGCAGGGCCTCGACGGCGGGCCCGTACAGCTCCTCGTCCCAGGCTGCGGCGTCCTCGCTGGTGGAACCCGTGGACGGGGCCGCGTCAGCTTCGGGTGCGCGGGTGGACGGCAGGTCGGATGTGCCGCCGTCGGCGGCCGTGGTGGGGGTGGGCGGGGCGGGGGTGTGCACGGTGATGAGTGTGTTGAGCATGCGGGCGTAGCCGGTGTCGTCGACGGGCGGCAGGGTGAGGACGATCTGGAAGATCTTCTCCAGGTACTGGGCGGGTGTGGAGATCCAGTTGTCGTCGAAGTCGGCCGGTGCACTGCCGGGGAGGTGCAGGAGGTCGCGGTAGTGGGCGGCAATGGAGCGCAGGAGCCAGCGGGGATCGATGGCGACCACGACCACAAACAGTTCGACGGCCAGCAGCAGGTGGATAGCTTCCAGCATCTCCATGACGCGGGCGGGCGGGCAACGGTCGAGGTCGTCGATGTAGACGATGATGCGGTCGATGTGCGGCAGTTCGTCCATCGCCTCGTCCCGGAGTGGTGCGGCGCCGTCGTCATCGGCGGGTGGCGGAGCCTCCCGCTGCCGGGAGGCCTGGGCGAGGAGTATGGCCATGCGCTGGAAGTCCTCACGGATCTGCGTCATCAGCCCAAGCTGGCTGCGGTAGTCGCCGGCGGCGGCACGCTCGCCGATCAGGCCCGCCAGCTGACCCGCAGCGGTCAGGTTCTGCAACTCCTGCTCCAACGCGGCCACTTCCGCCGTCGCGACGTCGGCAGCGGTCTGCAACGGCGCCCGCAGCCCTTCGACCGCCCGATGTACTCTCCTGCGCGCCTCATTCAGGTGTTCCCATGCCGGCTTGGCGTGGTTGGCTGCGGAGCGGACTCCCTGCGTCAGGAAGACCACCCCGCTGATGGCCAGCCACCGGGTGGCGTGCGGCCATATCCAGGTGATCCCTAAGGGCAGGACCGCGCTCGCCACGAGTGCCAAGGCGAACCACAGCCACGCACGCCACCCCGCAGAGCGCATGAGGGTCCATGCGTTGGCGAATGTGGCGCGCAACACCCGGGCGGTACTCACACTTTCGCGATACAGGGCCTCCGCGGGCAGTTCACCTCCGGCAGCCTCCACGATGCTGCGACGGCGCCCTTCGTCCAGGTTCTTCCACGGGACGTCGACGCGGGACAGGGCGCGCTGGAGGTCGTCGCGGCGCTGCCGGGCGGCGTCGAGACGCTCCCTCACCTGCCGCTGGGCGACCAGGTCAGCGGTCAACCTGGACATCTGCCGCTGCGCGGTACCCGCATCGCCGCCCGGCGGGGCAGCGAGCTGCGCGAACAGCTCGGCGACGAGGCTCGCCCACAGGCTGGTCTCGGCATAGTGCCAGGCGTTGAAGCGGACCTGGCGCACGTAATCGCACGCGAGCCGACTACCGCTCAGGGCCTCGACCTGCTGGCCCAACAGATCGAGGAAGTGGCTCTTGCCCTCGCCCCAGTCGCCGAACAGACCCACCGCCAGAGGCGGACTGGCCGTTCGTGCGGTCACCAGCTCGGCGACAGCACGCGCCTCGCCGTCGCGATCCAGTTCGTCAGCCGCCCGCCCCCCGAGCCCGTCCGAACGGTAGCCGGGCAACCGCGGCACCGCACGCGCCTCCTGCACCTGCCACAGATGCACCCGACCGTCGTCGCTTCCGGCGGCGAGGAGCAGCCGGGACCCGTCCCGCGCCCAGGCCAGCCCCACCGTGCCGCCGGGGCCGGTGACGGTGAGCGGCTGGCCGAGTGGTTCCGGGGCGTCGGCACCCTGCCGTACCTGCCACAGATACACCCGACCGCGGGAGCTGCTGGCGGCGGCGAGGAGCAGTCGGGACCCGTCCCGCGCCCACGCCAATGACTGCACCCAGTCGCCAGTGCCGATGAGCGGCTGGCCGAGTGGTTCCGGGGCGTCGGCACCCTGCCGTACCTGCCACAGATACACCCCACTGCGGGAGCTGCTGGCGGCGGCGAGGAGCAGTCGGGACCCGTCCCGCGCCCACGCCAACGACCGCACCCGGTCGCCAGTGCCGATGAGCGGCTGGCCGAGTGGTTCCGGGGCATCGGCGCCCTGCCGTACCTGCCACAGATACACCCGATGATCGTCGCTGGCGGCGGCCAGGAGCAGCCGGGACCCGTCCTGCGCCCACGCCAACGACTCCACTGCGGCGTCGGGGCCGGTGAGCGCATGGCCGAGTGGTTCCGGGGCGTCGGCGCCCTGCCGTACCTGCCACAGAAACACCCGACCGTCGTCGCTGGCGGCGAGGAGCAGTCGGGACCCGTCCCGCGCCCACGCCAACGACCGCACCCAGCGTCTGGGGCCGGTGAGCGCATGGCCGAGTGGTTCCGGGCCGTCGGCGCCCTGCCGTACCTGCCACAGAAACACCCGACCGTCGTCGCTTCCGGTGGCGAGGAGTAGCCGGGACCCATCCCGCGCCCACGCCACCGGCCACACATTGACGTCGGGACTGCTGAGCGCATGGCCGAATGGTTCCGGGGCGTCGGCACCCTGCCGTACCTGCCACAGAAACACCCGACCGCCGTAACCGGCGGCAAGGAGTAGCCGGGACCCGTCCCGCGCCCACGCCAACCCCACCGTGCCGCCGGGGCCGGTGACGGTGAGCGGCTGGCCGAACGGCAACCACCGAACACCGGCACTCGGTTGAGAGTAGTTCGAGGGCGAGGGTGTGGTCACCGCCCGATAATGACTCGACACCCACGCTGGGATCTCCCAAACGCAGAACCTCGCAACTGCTTGGCCGACACGGCACCGACGCTCTTACTCGACGGTAGTGAAACAGTCGAGCAAGGCGCCCTCGCAACCACTAATCCGATCGGGGTACTGCCGTTTCTCACGAACTATCGAACACCACGCAACGTCAGTGCCGCCCAAATTGGTGGACAGTTGCTGTCGATTCGCTTCTCGTGAACAGAGCCACGCCTGCCGACCGACGAGCAGTGGGCGCGCCTGGCGCCCTGCCTTCCCCGCAATGCAGGGAAGGCAGGGCGCCCTTCGCTGATCACCGTCGCATCGTCGAAGGGATCATCTACCGGCACCGCACCGGAATCCCCTGGAGAGATCTGCCGTGCGCCACCGCATGGCCGCCGTGCTCGCTCTCACCGCGCCACACCTGCGTGCCGGTCGGGCGGACAGGACGGAGACAGTGAGCTTCATCGGAGCGTGACCGGCTGTCCGGAAGCGGGGCTGCGTTGAGGGCTCAGCCGAGTTTGATGAAAGGCGCCGTCTTGCAGGGCAGGCCGTTGGTGTCGACGAGCCAGAGCATGTAGGAGCCGGGAGGCGCGACGGTGCCGTCCGGTGGGGCGGTGACGGTGAGCGAGGAGCCCGCCCTGGTGAATGGCACGCTCACGTACCGTTGGTCGCCGTCGAAGGAGTGCGTCACGGAGCCGCACCGCAAGAGGACGACTTTCGCGATCGACGGGGCGGTAGCGGCCGGGGTGTAGTCGACACGGAATGCCTGGCCATAACCGACGGCACCCGGCGCTGATTTGATGGTCACCCGGTCGGCGACCGCCACGTAGTCGGGCTCGAACAGCTCGATGGACAGGTTCGGGGTCGAGGTGTCGTTGAACTCCGAGCCGGCCGTCCACACGCGGCCATCGGGCATGAGCAGCGCGACGGAGTGATACCCCCGGGTCTCTGCCGCAACGGCGCCCGTGCTCCAACTGCCACCGGCCGCCGACGGGTGATACAGCTCGGCCGCCCGGACTCCGTCGGTCTCCTTGTACTGCTCCTTGGTGACGCCTCCGGAGACGAGCACGTCCCCCGTCGGCAAGAGGGTGGCGGTGCAGAAGTAGCGCACGGGCGGCCGACCCGAGGCAGGGTCGGTCAGAGCACGCCCCGCCGTGGGCGTCCACTGAGGGTCGGCGGCCCCCAGATCAGTGACGACGGCCTGTTGGGCACCGCAGGCCAGGATCCGGGGACGATAGTTCTCCTCGTGGTGCAACGGCAGCAGCACGGAGGTGGTGGGCTGACTCGTGAAGAAGCGGTCCAGGTACATCCCGTCGATCGCCTGCGGCCCGGTGAACGCGCGCGTGACCTGCTGACTGCCCGGGCTGTAGCAAAGGCTCTTGTCCATGACATCCACGGCGTAGGGCGGCGTCGTGTCGTCCCGATTCGCCGAATACAGATTGCCGGACTGGGGGTTGGCAGTCACGAGCCGGCTGTAGAGAGGCTGTACGACAAAGACCTCACCGGTGTGGGGCAGCACGTGCAAGCGCGGGTAGTAGACCGCGTAGTCGTGGGCCCCGCTCACCCCGAGCTGTTTGTCCACGCCCTGCCAGGAGTTGCTCTGCTGGCGGTAGATCTCCGGCTTGGTGTTGTTGTGCCGCTCGTCGTAATCGTAGAACCGGTCCCCGTACATCCCGATCAGCGGATGCCCCGTCAGCGCGAAGACACCGCCGTCCGCCAGTGTCACCAGCGTGGGGTACCACCGTCCGCCGCCCATGGGCCCGCCCGCTGCCCGCTGCGCCGGATCCCGGCTCAGCTCTCCCGCGAACACCCAGAACTGCCCGTTCAGGATGAGGAACCAGGGTTGCCATCGGGGTCCTGCCTCCCACCAGGCGCTCCAGACGGCCCCGTCGGTGCCGGTGGCGAAGAGGTCGAGGTGGTCGCCTCGCCAGAGTGCGGTCACTGTCGCGCCGGGCTGCATTTTCACTTCGGGGTGGATGAGGAACCAGGGTTGCCAGCTGGGCTCTGCCTCCCACCAGGTGCTCCAGACGGCTCCGTCGGTGCCGGTGGCGAAGAGGTCGAGATGCTTGTCTCCGTGCCAGAGCGCGGTCACTGTGGCGCCTGGCTGCATCTTGACCTCGGGGTGGATGAGGAACCAGGGCTGCCAGCCCGGTCCTGCCTCCCACCAGGTGCTCCAGACGGCTCCGTCGGTGCCGGTGGCGAAGAGGTCCAGATGGTCGCCCCGCCAGAGCGCGGTGACGGTGGCCCCCGGCCGCATCCGCACCTTCGGCTGGATCTGGAACCACGGTACCCAGCCAGGTCCGGGTTCCCACCAGGTGCTCCAGACAGCTCCGTCCGTGCCCGTGGTGAAGAGGTCCAGGTGGCGGTCACTGTGCCACACGGCCGTGACGGCGGCGCCGGGCCTGGCCCGGTACTGCGCCGTATGATCGAACAGCCAGCTGGCGCGCGTGCCGCTCCAGTGGGCGTGGTGTGGGTCCCCTTCGGCAGGGTCGGGCCAGTGCTGTGTGCCCCCTGCGACGACCAGTCGGCCGTCCGGCCGGAACGCGTGGCCGCTGCAGAAGAGGTCAGCGTCCGGTGAGCCCGGATTGGACACCTGCCGGGTCGCGCAATCGTAGAACCTGGTGTGATCGATCTGAGCCTTTCCCGCGGGATAGCGGGCGTCGGCGACCGGGTTCGGCTCGTTCTCGATGGCCTCCCACAGGGGAGCCTCCACCCACTGGCTGCCCGAGAAATAGAGCACGCGCCCCTGTTGTCCCACCGGCAGCAGGGCCGCGTGCACCGCGAGCACCTGCGCGGCGCCCCCCGATCCATTCGGTCCCGAGCCGCCCCCAACGTAAACCCACCTGCTCACCGCAGCACCCCCGTTGATGCAATCGCGCATTTCAGGCAACAGCCCATTGTGTGGCGACGACGTGATGCTCGGGCAGCGGCGCCGGAGGGACTCAGAGCCAGGTGGTCGTACGCCGGCGCGTAGCTTGCACTCCCGCGCGCCGGGCCGGTTGAACCACTCGACGGGACATGCCGTGGCCCGGGTGGAGTGGTACGAACGTGACACGGAAGTTGGATGATTTCCGCGCGTTGATGGGCTTTGGTGGTCGTGGAGGGGCTCGCAGGATCTGAATGGCTCAAACGCGGCTCAGGCGTCAAGCATCGCCGGATGCATGAAGCTCGCTCTTTGCCCATCGTTCGGGCTTGGCTCCGTCAGAACGGTTGCCCGTCGTCTAGGTATTGCGGGCCGTGCTGCCCGTTGAGGGCTTCCAGCGCGGCCAGGAAGCGACGGGCAAGACGGTCTCGCAGTCGCGCGCTTGCTTCAGTGGGTGTTACAAAAGCCAGTTCAGAAAGCTCGTCGTCGTGAGGCTTCAGGGCAGCGGCCCGGGCTGGGTCGATGGTGCCTGCGTCGAAAATGAAGGCGATTTGATCGTCCCACGGCCCGTGAGGGGCGACCCAATCCACGACGAGCAGGGCACGCGGCACGATTGTCAGCCCAAGCTCCTCCTGAAGCTCGCGTGTCGCGGCAATGTGAGGGGGTTCGTTCGCCTCAGCCATTCCACCAGGCAGGTCCCAGCCCGGCTTGTACGTCGGATTCACCAGCAAGATGCGTCCGCTGACGTCGCGGAGCAGGACATCTGCGGCGACGCGCTTGCGCGCCTGCGTGCGGTTGCCCTCGGCAAGGTAGGCGTTCCAGGCGTCCGGGTCTGCGGGTGTGGGCCTCATGATCGGTCGCCTCCGGACGTGAGGATGTCGGCGAGCAGCAGCATTCTTGCTCTCCTCGCCTCGTCGAACCGGGTCAGGTAGTCGTGCACAGGACGGTAGCTGCGGTGTGCTGCTAGGAGCTCGTATAGCTCGTCAAGTTGATGAACCACTCGAATCGAGCCGAGCATAGGCGAGGTATTTAGCAAGTCGTTACCAGCAGCCACGGCCTCGTCGAGATCGTCGCGGTGCACGTGCAGGCCGACAAGAGTGATACGACTAAGGGCGAGTGAGCGAGCTCGACCAGCTGTCCGGAGCTCGATTGCTCGCTCAGCCTCCACCAAGGCATCTGCCACTTTCCCTAGGTCCCTTAAGGCGAGCGCCGATTCGCTTGCCAGGGCTGCGGCGTCGAAGGGACTGGTCCACGGGTGAGCGGCGTTGGCGGTGCTGGCGAGTCGCATACGAGCGGTATCGAGCGCGCGCATTGCTTGATCGCTCTGCCCGGCAGCGGCTAAGGCGCGCGCATGCATGGCGTGGAGCCGCGCGGCAAGAGCGGGGATGCCAGGTGCCTGGCGCAGGAGGTTGAGCCCATCAAGAGCCCAATGCGCTGCCTTGGACGCGTCTCCAGACTGAAGTGCGAGGTGGCTGTTGCTTGCTGAGATGTTCGCTGCCAACGCAGAGTCGCCAGCGATGGAGGCGAGTGGCCGTGCCCGGGTGAAGTGCCGAGAAGCGAGGTCATCTTGGCCGGAGTCGTGGGCCATCCATCCCGCCATCTCGGTGAGGGCGGCTGCAGCCGCGAAGATGTGGGAATTAGTGCCCGCGTCCAAGAGGCGGGGCGCCACTCGGTCTGAAAGGTGTTGGACGACGGCTTTGTAAAGGCGGCCTCCCCCCGCTTGGCGATCTGCTTCTCGAAAAGCGTCTACTGCCGTCAGGTCGTCTGTGTCGTTTGGATGCGGCAAAGCGACGGGCGATGGAGTGTGCGTGTTCAGCGGTGGTTCCCAGTCTCGACGGGCGAGCCCGAGGAAGTGGCCGGGGATGTGGAAGGCATCGACGATCTGCTCGAAGAGAGTCAGCTTTTCCACCCGGCTACGGCCGTTCATGTAGTCGTAGAGCCGTCCCTGGGTGATGTTGACCGCACTAGCGAGTCGCCGAGTACTGACACCACGGTGGTTTAGAAGCCGGAACAACGCGCCCATGTCCCGCTGCGCGCAGGCTTCCCTGAGCCGCGGGTCGTCAAGAAGCCCCGCGACGACTTCGCGTGGATCCTGAAACTCCAAGCTCATCAAGCACTCCCTCACCTGCGTGGTTCTGAGGTTATGCCCAACGGCCCGGGACCGACTCCAACTTGGGGTCACCCTATGGAGTCTCGTACGGCTACGCGTGCCACGTTCACTGAAGTTCCACATGGCCGGGCGTAGACCCATGGCTGATGCATCCCAGCGAGTAAGGCGACTTCTGTGATTCCGAGGGCGAGCGTGTGTGAGGCGCCTTGGCCCGTTGAGGCCCGCAATCGGTATGGCCTACGCGGCCATCTCCTCTCGAATCCGATCAAGGGCGTCGGCTGCGGATTCCCGGAGGGTCGGAAGCCGTTCTCCTGCCGCCCGCATGATGCGTTGCAACTGGTGCGGGAGGCGCTGGCGGACAGCCTCGTCGACCGCGATGTGCAGGGACTGCGTGGCGCCGTCGAAGTCGTCGGCGGCCAGTCGTACTTGGGCGACGGTGATCAGTTCGATCACACGCCACTGCGGTGCCACGGTGGTCGTCGGCGCGGGGCTGCCCTGCTCGACCAGTCGTATGGCGACGTCGATCCGGCCGGTGGAGATCAACCCGCGCAGCCGAATCTCGTGCAGTGCATAGGGATTGAAGAGCGAGGTGTGCTCGGCCTCGGCGAGGAGTCGGCCGCTCTTCTGCATCGCCTCGTCGAACAGGGGCTGGTTGCGGAGTGTGCCGGCGGCACGAGCAAGGAGAGGCAGCGCGGCGGCGCTTGCCTCCTGGTCAGGGGCGAGAGTAACCGCGTGCTGCAGCCGGTCGACGGCGGCTCCGAGGAGGCCGGCCTTGCGCAGTTCGTTGCCGTGCATGCGCAGCACGTAGGAGGTGAACGCCGGGTCGCCGAAGTACCGGGCGATGTCGATGCTTTTCGCTGTCCAGCGGGCGGCGGTGCTCAATCGCTCTTCCGGCAGGACATTGCCGAGGGCGACGCCCAGACCAACGCGAGCTCGGGCCAACAGGTGCAGGACATCCCGTTCCGTGTGACCGTCCTCTACCCGCGCTTCCAGCCGGGCGACCAGCGGCCACAACTCGGCGACGGCTTCGGACGCGTGCCCGGACTGCCGGGCGATCTCGGCGAGGCGGACGGTGGACTCACCGAACTGCAGCATGGCGCGATGGTCGGTGTCGGCCGGGTCCGTGACACCCAGGATGTGAGGGGGAAGGCGCAGAGACTCGGCGATGTGCCGACGGGAGCCGAGGTCATCAAGCCTGCGCTTGCCCAGTTCAAGGTGCGAGATGTACGTCTTGTCGTAGCCGAGGAGCTGTCCGAGTTCGGTTTGGTTCATGCCGTGCACGGCGCGGTGGAAGCGCAGGATGGCGCCGAGGTCGCGGGTGGCGAGGATCATCTCGGCCTGCGGGGTAGCCCAGTGCCAGAGGGTGCGCTGCGAGCACCACGCCAACTCACCACTGCCCATGGCCGGTTACATCCGCTCGTACCAGGCAGCGATGGACTGCTTGTACCCGTCGGGCATGGGCAGCCCGGGCACTTCTTCGGCGGTGAACAGGCCGAGCTCCTTGTGCTCGTTACTCACCACCGGCTCCATGTCCGGGGTGAGCACGGTGCAGCCGTAGGTGATGATCACGACGCGCCGGTCCGGCAAGGTCTCGGGCAATGGCTGGTAGATCCATACGTCGAGGAGAGGCCCAGCTTTCACCGTCCAGCCGGTCTCTTCCTCGATCTCCCTTTCCGCCGTCAATTCCGGTGTGGCATCGGCTGGTTCGAGGCGGCCTCCGGGCAGTTCCCACTCCTCGCGTTCGTTCTTCAGCAGCAGGACGCGTCGACGGCTGTCCACTGCTACGCCCTTGACGGAGACGGGCCAGGTGGGGGGCGTGTACGCCATCGCTCTCCTCGGATTACACGAGTGGCCGGGGGCGCTCGGAACGTACCACGACGCCCTCAACCGGACTCCTTTGTGGGCGAATTACCCGAGTCGACAATCTGTCGCTTTACCCCAGGCCCAGCCGCTCCGAACAGTAAGAGCACCACGCCGCAGCGAAGGAGATCTGTCATGCGCCGAGCCCATCAGCCGTACGCCGACGCTTTCGCGCACCACCGCATCAACCTCGCGGCGCCAGGGGCAGAAGCGGCGATCGCGGCACGGCTGCGGGACGTCGGCCTGGTCACCCTCGAGGGCCTCACCTCGCGTGACGCGGTGCTGGCCTTCGCCACCCGGATCATGGACCTCGTACCCCACCGCGACAGTGACTCGGACGGCCTCACCACCATCCGCGACACCCACCGCCACGTTCACCGTGTGGGTTTCGCCGGATTCAGTAACGGGGCTCTGGATCCGCACACGGAGCGTGCCGGCACGCCGAATCCGCCCCGTTTGATGCTTCTCGTGTGCGGACAGATCGCGGTGGCGGGTGGGGAGTCCCTGCTCACCGACGGGCAGGCAGTTCACTCCGACCTCTTCACCGGCAGTGGGCGGGAGGCTGGCGTGGCGCTGGCACGACCCCGCACAGCGTTCTTCGGAGCCGGCGACGGTCACGCCACGCAAGTCTTCACCGTCCACCACGGTCAGTGGGTATCTGTCCGCCTGCGGTTCGACGGGCTGGCGCGCTGGAGCCCGATCGTTCAGCCCTACGTCCCCCAGCTGAGGGCCGCAGCCATCCGCCATCAATTCCCCCTGGCCCTGGCGCCCGGTGAGGGCTATCTGCTGGACAACGAACGTTGGCTGCACGGGCGCAGCGGCTTCACGGGCGATCGGCTGTGCTGGCGTGCCCTGGGGCATCCCCGCTTTCCCATGCCACGAGGGTTCAGGCCCGCCCCGGAGGCGGTCTCTCCGCCCATGCTCACGGAGGTGGGATAGCGATGGGGCGAACCATGACGGCGCCCGCCAGAGCGGTGAAGACCGCCACGGCCGACTCTGCCTCGGATCAGACGTTCCTGCGCGGCTTCGAGGTGAACTTCCTCCCAGCCGACTCCCGGGTCCGGCAGATGCGACGTGTCACATCGGCTCACCTGCGCCTGTGGGACCTCAAGGCGCTGCGCGACACGGCCGTTCTTGTGGTCTCGGAACTGGTGACCAACGCTGTGCGACACGGCCAAGGAAAACCGGTCGGACTCAGAGTGACGAACTCCGCCCACGAACTGCGCATCGAGGTCACCGACGGAAGCCCGACTCCGGCCCGGCTTCATGAAGCGGGCGAAGCCGCCGAGAACGGCCGTGGGCTCTTACTCGTCTCGGCCGTCTCCAAGGAATGGGGCGTCAGCCCCGACGGCACGATGACGTGGTGCTCCCTCGCAATCCCCGAGGGGGGAGCGTGATGGTCGCCGTAGACAATGCCACGGCCGCTGAGCTGCTGGGGCGGCCAGTCTCGTCCGGGGACGAGACGATGCGCAGGCTCGTGCACGTCCTGTCCCGGTCGCTCGCGGCCGAGGGGATCAGCGGTGACCTGATCGACACCCTGGAGGACGTCTTTCGCGACCGGCCAGATCCCAGCCCCGGAGACCGCGGCCGCAAGCTCGACGGCCTCTTGGTCCGCGTCGGCCTCCCTCTCCCCAGGCGGCAGCGGCGGTCAAAGTCCGCAGTACCGCTCAGCGAGGACGAGGCTGCGCGGATCACCGACCGTTTCAACCGGGCGACGGCCCAGCTCGTACAGGTCCTTCCGCACCGTGTCGGGTGGCACCCCACTGAGGAAGTGTGCCGTCTACTCGCCCTGCGCGACGCACGGCCAGCCCCCGACCAGGTGCTGTCCCACCTGCGTCGCTACGCCCTCGCCATCGTCGACATCCTCGACCTGATGGGAGACGACGCCTGATGCGCGCTCCCTCCCCGTACCTCGGGTCTGCCCTGCGAAATGGCCTTCCTCGGCAGGCCCGCCCCACTGCCCGGCGCCGGGAACCCTCGGCTCTCTACCTCCCCCTCGGGGAGCGGAGGCGCCTCGGCGCCGGGCGCCTCCTCATCCGCGTCGGCTGCGCCCTCGGCGAGGTTCTTCGCCGCCCCAGGAGCAGGCGGCAACCCACGCCCGCTATGCAGCAGCTCGTGGCCGACGAGGAGCAGCGGTTCGCGCTCCTGTGCCAGCAGATCACCCACACACGTCAAGGAGTATGGAAGTGACCACGATCGACGGCGCGCAGCCCCTGCCTCACGGCGGCATCTCCTCTCGGTGCGTGCGTGAACAAGCCCTGATGGCGGGCCGGTTGGCGGATCCGACGCTGCTCGATCAGGCGGTGGAGATCAAGCTGGGCAAGGACGAGGCAGCCGACACCTGCCTGGCCGTCCCGTTGGGCGGCCACCGGGTGGCGGGCGAAGTCACCGTGTCGGGCTGGAGCCAGGCCCTGCACGTCCTGCTCGCCCTCGACGCAAGGCCGGGTTTCCCTGACGTTCGGGACGGCGCGCTTCATGGCAGTCCGATCGATGCGCCCCGCACCGTCCGCTGGGGCCTGGGCACCCGCCTTGAAGAACCGTCGCAGCGGGCCCGGATGTGGGGCTACCACGAAGCCGGTGTGCGGGCGTATGAGGCGGAGCAGACCCGTGAGGACGCCCGGGTTCCGGTCACACCGATGCCCGAGATGCCCGCGTCCCCGACCGTGGCACGCATCCATGACCTGCTCATCGGCGGCGGCAAGGACAGCTACCAGGCCGACCGGGAGTTCGTCGCGTCGCTTCCCCACGACGATGCGCAAGCCCTGTCCCTGGCCGCGGTGATCAACCGGATGCACCTGCCGGGCGTGGTCGCCCATCTCACCGCGCAGGGCATCGACCAGTTCCTCGACCTGGGATGCGGCATGCAGTCGGCCTACGGCAGACCACGCAAGAACTCACCGAACGAGGGCTTGCACGCCATCGTGGCCCGTCACCGGGACAGCGCCCGGGTGGTCTACGCCGACCACGACCCACGGCTCCTCGGAAGCTTCAACATGTGGGATGAAGGGCGCCCCTTGGAGCCGGAGTGGGTCCAGGGCGACATCCGCTACATGGAGCAGTTCCTCAGCTCAGGCCGGGTGCAGTACCTGCTCGACTGGAGCCGTCCCATCGGGGTTCTGCTGCACGATGTGCTGCCCTGGATCGACAGTGACAAGACCGTGACGGCGGCCCTGGCCGTGCTCCGGGAGCAGCTGCCACCGCGCAGCGCGTTGTCCGTCACGCATGCCGCTGACCTCGGCGAGAATCGCATGACGCGGTTCACGGGGACGTTCCGTAAGGCGGGAATCGCCTTCAAGCCGCGTGATGCCGCCGCCGTCCAGGTGCTGTTCGGTGACTGGCCCCTGGAGCCGCCAGGCCTCGCGCCTACACACCGTTGGCACCCCGGTCACCCGCACGCCGGTCTGGACCCCGATGCGGCAGGCGCACTCGCCGGCCTCGCCTTCAAACCGGAACCGACCGCGTAAATGCAACCCTCCGCGTCGGACAACCAGCCAGACCAGCACCTCACTCGATGGAGATCAACGTGACCAGTGGGGGACACCACTCCCAGCCTGCCTCTCCGGTCCGCCCCGGCAGCCGGGGCGGATCTGGGCAGCACACGGTCCGTGCTGTCCCGCAGTGGCGGCAGTGCCTGGAGCAGCTGCCTGCCTACGACCCGGGTACGCATCTGACCGCCCGCGACCGTGAGCTGTACCGCGCCGCGATTGTCCAGGCGCACCACGCCGGCGGGAAAGTGCAGGACATTGCGGTCTTTCTGGGCCGCTCCTACACCTCGGTGCGCACTCTCCTTGACGAAGCGGGCCTGCGCACCACGCCCGCAGCCGACGAGGTGGAAAGCGCGCTGCGGGATCGGATCACGGACGGCACCTACCGGGTGGACGACGTGCTCCCGGCGAAGCAGGAGCTGTGTGAGGAACTGGGCGTCACCCGGGATGCCGTCACCCGTGCCATCGGCCGGCTGGCCGCAGAAGGCCTCCTGCTCAGCGTCTACGGCCGGGGAACCGTGGTCATCGATCCCCGGACACCTCCGACCGGCCCCGCCCTGCGGGTGCGCACGACTTCGGGAAAGTGGGAGACCTGGAGAGTGCGGGCCGAGCCCGGCGTCCAGCGCATCCGGGACACCGTCATACGCCGGGTGCTGGACGGCACCTACACCGAAGGCGACACGATCCCGAGCACCAGAACACTCGCCCAGGAATTCGGTGTCCTCCACCACACCGTCGACAGAGCCCTCGCCCCCCTCAAGCAATCCGGGCTCCTCGCCACCCGCCCCGCCAGCGGAACGTTCGTGCACCGCAAGGCCCGCAGTCTCCTGCAGAGCACCCAGACACACCACCCGAGCCCCAGGCTCCCTGCACGGCAGCCCCGTTGAACGTGCAGGGCCCCGGAAACCACTGGCTCGTTTCCAGACGAAGGGAAGACGACGTGCACGAGCTCGTTGCGACACCGTTCGGAGAGCGGCGCCTCATCCTGCGCCCGGGCAGCACCAAGGCCCTGCAGCTCCCGCATGCACGGTTCGATGAGCTGCTCACCCTGGCCTCGGTTCCCAGCACGGTGCCCCAGTGGCTCGCCGACGCCGTACGCACGCAATGGCAGACGGACCTGGCCGGCCGACGCGTCGGCGAGATCCTCCTGGTGCGGGAGGCGGGACCGTTCGCATTCAGCCGGGCGACCTGGGAGATCAACCTCGGCTGCGACCTCGACTGCGGGTTCTGTTACCTCGGCGAGAAGCGTTTCGAGGGCCTCGACATGGAGGGCAAGCGGAAGCTGCTGGCCGTCATGCGCGACGCGGGCGTGATCTGGCTCCAGATCACCGGCGGGGAACCGCTCATCGACCCGGACTTCCCCGCCTCGTACCGGCTCGCACACGAGCTGGGCATGCAGCTGGAGGTCCTGTCGAACGGCTCCCGACTGCACAAGGACCACGTCCTGAACCTGCTGCGCACCTATCCCCCGACCAAGCTGACCCTGAGCGTGTACGGCGCGACAGCCGAAACCTACGACGCGGTGACCCGCAGGCGCGGCGCCTTCAGCCGCTTTCGCTCCGGCCTGCACAAGGCCGTCGACGCCGGGTTGAACATCGACCTGAGCCTGATCATCGTGCAGGGCAACACGCACGAGGCCAACGCCATGCGGGCCTGGGCGAACCAACTCGGCGTGCCATACCGCGAATACGCGAACATCTCCCCGACGATCCACGGCACCGCAGAGCCGCTGCCGTCGCAGTCACCCCAGTACCTCACCCACCGGGCCCCGTTCACCGGCTGCCCGGCCGGCGTGACCTTCTTCCACGCCGACCCGTTCGGACGGGCCTCGATCTGCAAGGTCGGCCGCGAACCGAACATCGACCTGATCGCCGAAGGCGTGGAAGGTCTGACCCGGCTCGGCGAGATAGCCGAGTCCCTGATGCTTCGCACCGGAGGATGCAGCGGCTGCACGCTGTCCGGCACGTGCCGGGTATGCAGGCCGATGGCGAAGGTCTTCCAGAAAGCGAAGGCACCACTGATCAACTACTGCCAACACGGAACGAGGTAGACATGACTGCCGTCATGATCCAGCTCACCCGCAAGCCGGAGCCCGCCGTCCAGGACCCGGACACGATCGTCCTGGTCGAGAACGTCGAGGCGCTGACCACGGACACCCTCCCGGGCTGCGGCGACGACAACCCGTACAACTGACCCACTGCGCCGGGGCCGTGCCGCGCACGGCCCCGGCCGTTGCACCTTGGAGGCTTCATGCCCACCCAGCGTCTGACCGAGCTACCGGACGCCGTGCTGCGACTGATCGAGAAAGCGAGCGGCCCCGTCGTCGACGTCGGGACCGTGAACGCGGGTCGCAACAGCGCCATCGCCGCCCGCGTACGGACGGCGGATCGCACGCTGTTCGTCAAAGGCCTGCCGCTCGACCACCCCTGGGTCTGGACCCAGAAGCGGGAGGCGGACGTCGCCCCGCACGTGGAGGACATCGCACCTGAGCTTCACTGGCACGTAGAGGAGGACGGGTGGAGTCTCCTCAGCTTCGACTACGTCGAGGGCGGAGGCGCCGACTACACGCCCGGCTCACCCGACTTGCCGACAGTGATGGCCTCCATGTCCCGACTGGCCGAACTACCCGCTCCGGACGTCGAACTGAAGAGCATGCCGCACCGGCTTCGGACGTACGTCGACGAACCCGCCGACCTGTCGTGGTTCACCGGGACCAGCCTGCTCCACACCGAGTGGAACCCGCACAACGTCCTCATGACGGACCGCGGGGCCTTGATCGTCGACTGGGCGTGGGCGTCGACCGGCGCGCCCTGGATCGACCCCGCACTGTGGCTGCTGTGGCTCATCGCGCACGGCCACACCCCCGGCCAGGCCGAGAGCGAAGCCGCCGCGCACCCAGCATGGGAACTCGCCCCACCCGCCGGCCTCGACGCGCTAGCCCGCGCGCAGCACCGCCTGTGGGACTCGATCGCGGACGAGAGCACCGACGACTGGGCCAAACCGATGCAGCGAGCGGCACAGGCCTGGGCCGAGCACCGGACAGCCAAGCCCTGACCGCCACGCTCCCCGGCCAATGAGCACCACCAAGACTCCCGCCCCTGGCACACGTACGAAGGAAGGAACTGCACCGCGACGTCATCGTGACCGGCATGGTGACCCTCGCGAAGATGAACCCCGACGCAAAGGCCGTGTTTGAGGAGCACTTGAAGAGGATCGCTGGCCGCGACCTGTGACCCGGTCTAGAGCTTGACGGCAACGAGCACCAAGCCTGGATGGTGTCTGCGGCCGGTAATGTTTTTCTTGTCGGAATGGGGTACCCAGGTACACACTCTTTGAGGTAGCAGCGATAACGAAGGGCCCAGCTCCTGCCAGAGCCAGGCCCTCCGCGCAGCTCCACGAGCCCGGTCGCCTTCTATCAGACCGGGCTCGCTGCGTGTGCAGCCCCGGTCGCGACCGTCTCATGCGTGGGCGCCCTAGTGGGCGAACTGCCCCACGGTGGCAATGATCGCCACGAGCACTCCGACCGCAGCCAGTCCCACCGACCATTTCTCAGGGCCGGTCCACCGCCTGTGCGGCTTGCCCATGTTGGACCTCACCACTATTTCCTCCTCTCCTCCTGCCGCCCTGCCTCTCAGGGCGCCCGCCGCACCCTGCACGGAGAGCGACGAAGTCGAAGCGGAGGAGTGAGGAAACCAGACCAGCATCGGTACACAACCGCCCCCAGGTCAAGCCGGGTTGGGGCACTCGGGGAGGTTCTTCGACGGGGGTCTTCACAAGTTCAGCACACTGCGGATGCTCCGTCACTTGGCGTGAGGGGATGGACCAGACCAGCGGAGACCCTGTAGCGCATGAGTCCCAGAAACCCCTCCTTGCACTGCCGTTCCTTTGAAGGGTTGAGCTGTCCGACAGTCCTCGTAGCGTCGGTTGAATGGATCAGACGAACGACACCGCAGCCACCCGGCGCGTAGAGATCACCGCGCGGGGCGGTCGGGCCGACATCAAGATCGACGATGCGCGGATAGAGCCGAGCGCCGTCCGCGCGTACAGCGTCAGCCACTTCGCCGGACACAAGCCGGAGGTCCTGCTGCACGTAGCAGACCGCGAGGAGGCCCAGTGGTCCGGACTCGCCCGGGTCGCGGTGGCCGACCTACCCGACCCCGGCCCGGCGGCCGCCTTCTTTCTGGACGCCATCGACCCGGGAACCCTGGAACGCGCCGCGCTCGCCCGTCCCGATCTCGGCACCGAGCCGTATTCGCTGACGAAGGCGATGCTGACCCAGCTTGGGGAGTGGGCGCGTGGCCTTTGATGTGGAAGGTGCGCGCAGGGTCGTCGGTCGCATCCTGGACGACAAGTTGGAGGTGTGGCGCGACAGCGCGGGCCGTACGGACGATGTGCTGGACGAGTCCACCGGCCAACTGGTGCCGCCGCGGCCGGTCGAGGATCTAGTCTGGGACGGACTCGGCGCGGTGATGCCGTACAGCCGCCCGGCCATCACACAGCCGGTCGGCGGATCGGTCGCCATGCAGCCGCCCACCACCGGCTATCAGGCGGTACTGCCCGTCGATGCCCCCGCGCTGCGGCCCGACGACGTGATCCGCGTTGCCGGATCCGTCCGTCCCAAGGGCCCACAGGATCCGCAGCTGCTCGGGCGCCGGTTCCGGGTCTCGGACGAAGCCGTGGGCACCTACAGCGTGGTGCGCATCGTGCGGGTCCAGGTGATCGACTGATGGCCACCGTGAACTCGCACCCCAACGCCCACCCGGACGCCGCCGCGTTCCGCGATCCGATCGCACTGGCTGCCGCGCTGGCCCGGATGGGCCCGGCTTCTCGCGCCCGTACCCGTACGATCACGCGGCATCACGCGATGCTGCTGCGGGTGCGTATCCAGCGCAACGCCAGCGGCAGGCCCGGCCCGAACGTCATCACCGGGCAGTACCGGGCCTCGTGGGACGTGAGGATGCGTACCGGCGGTGGCTCGGTGACTGCCGAGGTGTTCTCCGACGCCCCGCAGGCGCGCAGGCTGGAGTACGGCTTCGTCGGCGTCGACAGTCTCGGACGGCACTACCGGCAGCCGCCGTTCCCGCACGTCGAGCCCGCCTTTCGCCGCACCGAACCGGAGTTCATCCAGGCCCTCGCGAACGGGGTACTACCGTGACTGCGCGTCTGCCTGTCACCCGTGCGCTCGTCACGCTGGTCGAGCAGGCCACCGGACGGCCTTGTGGCCTGGGTGAACTACCCCTTGTGCAAGGGGAGTCGGGATGGGAGCCTGCCGGCGCTCCGTACACGATCCTCGACGCTCTGCCCGCCGAGTTTGGCGGCCCGCCGCTGTGGGACTGGCACGCGGACGCGGCCTGGGCCTACCAGGTCACATCCGTCGGGGAACGGACCGATCAGGTTCAGTGGCTGGCTGACCGCGTGCGCGCTGGCGTCGTCGGTCGCAGCGACGGTCACTGGGCCCGTGACCTGCGTGTTCCTGAAGTCCGGGTGATCGACCGGGAGTTGACCTATGACGCAGGAGGAGAGACCTCGGTGTCGGCGGCAGGCGCTATCGTGTCCTACGTACAGAGGTTCACGATCACCGTAACCCCTGCCTGAAGACACGGTCTTCACCCTCACCGCGGAGGCCTGCGCGGACGCTAGGCCCCAGGCCAGGCGAACCCCCTTTGAACTCAAGGGGCAGGGCCTCGGCACGGGACGCTGCCCCAGAAGTGGGAGCGGACCTGTGTCCCTGACGAAGCCGTCCACGAACAAGCCGGCCACCCAGACCCGATTCCTCCGGCGCGGGATCTCCAAGATCTACTGGCTGAAGAAGGTCAACAACCCGGAGCGGCCGACCCGCACGGAGCTGTCCGAGCCCAACCGGTTCGACCTGACCAAAGCCGTCAGCGACATCGAGGGCTGGGCGCTGGAGAACGAGCCGATCGAGACCCCGGACATGGGCTCGACGTTCAACTCCTCGATCCCGGGCAACGACAAGGCCGACAGCAGCTCGCTGACCTTCTACGAGGACCGGTTCTCCGACGCCATCGAGCAGCAGCTGCCCAAGGGCGCCAAGGGCTACGTCGTGTTCCTGCGCAAGGGCGACATCCCCGGCTCCCGCTCGGTCGACGTATTTCCCGCGCAGGTCGCCACCCGCGCCGCGACGTACTCGACGGGGAACGAGGCGGCTAAGTTCAAGGTCGACTTCACCATCATCGACGAGCCGTCGCTCGATGCCCCGGTGCCCGAGGCGATCGCACCGGTCCCGCTGCCTACCCCGGTCGAGGACTGCGAGGATGACGAGCACGGCCACAGCGGCCACGACCACGGCCATGACCACCAGCACGGTGGTGCGCAGGCCGACGTCACCGTGCTGCGGAGCATCGTGACCGCCGAAAGCGTCCACGACCAGGTCGAGGACTGAGCATGTCGCGCCCTGCACCGGCCAAACGCCCGTCCCCTCCCCGTGCGAGCGCGGAGGAGGGGGCGTGGACGGCAAAGATGGAACGCCTGCGCCTCCGCGCCCTGCCACAGAACAAGCTCCGCATCTGCGACGACGACCAGCTGAAGCAGCGGTTCGAGGACGCCGAACAGGCCGCCCGGCGTGCCCACTTCCTCGCCGAGGCGAACCCCGACGACGAACGGGCCACCCGTAGTTCCGACGAGGCCGCAGCCGCGCTCGAGACAGTACGGGCCGAGCTGGACGACGTCTCCGACTTCCTGACCTTCCTCGCCCTGCCGCGCCCGGTCCTGGAAGACCTGATCGCCGAGCACCCGCCGACCGAGCAACAGGCCGAAGAGGGTTCGCTGTTCAACCCCGACACCTTCCCGCCGGCGCTGATCGCGGCGGCGTCCTTCGACGGCATGAGCCAAGACGAGGCGGCCGAGCTGCTGGCCACCTGGTCGGCCCCGGATGCCGGGCTGCTGTGGGAGGCGGCCTGGTCCGTTCAGCAGGAAAGCAGGGTGGAGCTGGGAAAAGGCTGAGCCGCGACGCGCAGCTGCGGGCCGAGCTGGAGCTGTGCGAGCGATACCGGATCCCGCACTCACAGTTCCTGGGCGGCGACGGCCGGTGGACGCCGCTGGACCGGGCCAAGGCGCTGGCCTGGACCCAGTGGCAGCGGTCGGTGTGCCCCGAGTGCCACACCCGGCTGGAGGAGTGGGACGACCAGCGCGGCGGTGACCCCCACGCCTACGTCACCGACACCCTGCGCTGCCCCGGCTGCGAGCTGATCGAGCAGGAACGCGACCACGTCCCCGCCGACCGCTCCGGCTACGGAGTGAAGATCCAGCTCCTGCCCCGCGCCCAGTACGAACAGCGCCCCTGAACAAATCCCACACGATGTAAGGAGGGCCGCCCGCGGTGGCCGGGTTCACCCTGACCGTGGCGATGCGCGCCGAGGTCCGCGACCTGATCGCGGGAACCCGTGCTGCCTCCGGCCAGATGCGGACCTTCGCCGACCGTACGGATGCCGCGAACCGGTCCTTGGCACGTCTGGACGTCAACGGTGCACGGCTGGCCGGCCAGTTCGCCGCGCTCAACCGCTCCGCCCGCTCCGCGACCGGCGAGCTGAACCGCATCTCCGGCCGCGCCGCAGCCGCGCGAGCCAGCCTGCGCGCTGCCGGGGACGACGGCACCCGGTCGATGTCCCGCCTTGAGCGCGCGGTAGCCGGCGCCAGTAGGCGCGGCATCTCGGCCACCAGCCTGCTCGCGGGCGGGGGGCTGCTGCTCGGCGCGGGCGAGATCGTCGAGGAGGGCAACCGCTACCAGCGGCAGATGAACCTCTTCCGCGCGGTCACTTCCGCCACCGCCGCACAGATGAAGCGTGCCGCGGTCGTCGCGCAGGAACTCGGCGCCGACCTGAGCCTGCCGGGCGCGACGTCAGCGGATGCCGCCGAGGGCATGGTGGAACTGAGCAAGGCGGGCTTTCGCGCCGATCAGTCGATCGACGCCGTCCGCGCCTCCCTCCAGCTCGCCTCCGCGGCCGACGTCAACGCCGCCACCTCGGCCAAGTACTTGGGCGACATCATGGATCAGTACGGTCTCAGTGCTGATCAGGCGTCCAAGGCGTCGGACACGCTCGCGGCCACGGCGAACTCGGCGTCCGGTTCGATCACGGACATCTACTACTCGATGCGGTACGCCGGGCCGGTCGCCAACGCCCTCGGCGTCTCGCTGCAGGACACCGCAGCCGCGGTCGGCATGCTCGGCAAGAGCGGCATCCTCGGACAGACCGCCGGCACCTCGCTGCGGGGGATCTTCGCCAACCTCGCATCCCCCACCCCGCAGATGCGCAGCGCCCTGAAGGACCTGGGGATCGACGCCTTTGACACCCAGGGCAAGTTCCGCGGGCTGCGGGTCGTGATCGACGGCCTGTCCAAGGCCGAACACGCCATGTCCCAGCAGGACTTCGCGGCCGGTGTAACCCGGGCCTTCGGCAAGCCCGCTCTCAGTGGGGCGGTGGCGCTCGCGCACCAGGGCACGGCGTCCTTCGATGACCTGTCGATGGCGGTACGGCAGACCGGCGCCGCGGCGGCCATCACGGCCTCGCGCGGTCAGGGCCTGTCCGGCGCGATGGTGCAGCTGCGTACCCAGGCGCGGCAGACCGGGATCGCCCTGTACCAGGGCATGGCGCCCGGGCTGGAGTGGGTCACCCGGCTGCTGACGCGCGGGATGGCTGGTGCGACGCCCTACCTGACGACCGCGCTGGAGTATGGCCGGCATCTCGCCGTCCTGTACGGGCCGGAGCTGAGGGCGAAGGCCGCCTCCGGGCTCGGCGGCCTGGTCGACGAGGCGAAACGGTTCGTCGGCCCGCTGAAGGAGCTGGGCGAGGACACGCTCGCCACGGGCCTGAACCTGCTGATCAACGCGGCCGAGACGCTCGGCCAGGTGCTGCGCCATGCCGCCGACGGCGCCCAGCCCATCGTGGCCGCCTTCGCTGGCCTCGGCGAGGACGGCGGGGCGGCGGCCGGGACGCTCGACATCATCGCCACGGTCGCCAACGTGGCGATGGATGCCGTCTCCGGCCTGTCCCTTGTCCTCGTGCCGATCGGGCATCTGGTCGGCGGGCTCGTCAGCGCCTTCGGGGGGCTGCCTGCGCCGATCCAGTCCGCCGCCCTGGCCATGCTGCTGTTCCGCCGCGTCCAGCCGACCCTGACCAATATCGCGAACACGGTCAGCGGGCCGGTGCGCAGCGGGTTTCAGAGCTTTGCCCAGCAGATGCGGGTGCAGCAGGCGCTCGCGGCCTCGGCCGGGGTGTCGCTGTCCCGGTACGGCGCCGCGTGGGCCGCCGTGCAGGCGCGGGTCGGGTTCCTCGGCACGATGACGGCGGCCTTCCGCACCGCGAACGGGGCCGGGACCACGTTCTCCGGCACCCTCAACGGTCTATCCCGTGCGGCTGGTTCGGGTCTGCGCTCCGCCCTCGGCGGCGTCACCAACGCCCTCGGCGGCCCGTTCGGCATCGCCATGGCCGGGGTCTCCGTCGGGCTCGGGCTGCTGGCCGCCCGTCAGCAGCGGGCGGCCCAGGCCGCGGCCGAACATCAGCAGCGGATCTCCTCGCTCACCTCCGCTTTGCGTGAGTCCGGCGGGCAGATCGACAGCAACGTGCGCCAGCAGGCTGCCCAGGTCCTGCTGGACACCAAGACCAGCCAGGGCCAGCTCACCAAGGTCCTCGACCAGGCCGGCGTACCGCTCGCGACCCTGACGGATGCCTACCTCGGACAGGGCACCTCGTTGGAGTCGCTGCAGAAGCAGCTGCTGGCCACCGCCAATGCCCACCGCGCCTACAGGGACGTGGCCGCGGGCAAGGCGTCCGTCCTCGACTACACCGACGTCGGCCAGCAGTACAAGGACGCCGCCGATGCCCTCGGCAGCGTCAAGGGCGAGATGGCCGAGTCGATCAAGAACGCGCGCGAGCTGGCGCAGGCCACCAAGGGCACTGGGGACGGCACGTCGGCGTACGACCGGCTGAAGGCCGCGGTCGGCGGCCTGGCCGACGAGACCGCCGACGCCGACACCCGCACCCGCTCCCTCAAGAGCGCCCTCGACCTGCTGTCGGGCGGCCAGATCTCGCTGCAGGCCGCTGAGGCCAAGGTGAACAGCGCCGTCCTCGACCTGCAAGACGGCAGCAAGGGAGTCAACCGCCAGCAGGGCTACGGCAGTCGGCAGTTGGTCAACCAGGACAAGACCCTCAACACCACCACCAGGAACGGCCAGCAGCTCTACACCCAGCTCACCGCGCTCTCGGACGCGGCGGCCGACGCCTCCGTAGCGACGTACGACCTGGCCCAGCGCAACGGTGAGACCCTTCCGGCGGCGCTGGCCAAAGCCCGCGAGCAGATGAGCCGCGCCCGCACCGAGGCGATCAAGGCCGCGCAGGGCTACGGACTGACCCGCGCCCAGGCACAGGGAGTGGCCGACAGCCTCGGCCTACTGCCGTCCAAGGTGTCGCTGCTGCTGCAGACCAAGGGCATGGACAGCACGCTCGCTAACCTGATCGCGGTCCAGGCCGAGTTCCACCGCCTGCCCAACGCCAAGACGATCAAGGTCGACTCGCTGAGCGACGGGGCGCAGGCCAAGCTGCGCGAGCTCGGCTTCACGGTCAAGACGGTGCCGGGCACCCGCCAGATCAAGATCACCGCACCGACCGCTGCCGCCCGTAGGGGCCTCGACGGGCTGATCGACAAGCTCGGCCGGACCCCGAACAGCAAGAACGTCCGCATTTCCGCGCCGAGCGCCGCCGCCATCAAGAGCCTGGAGGCAGTCGAGGCCAAGATCCGGTCCACGCCCGGTGCGAAGTCCGTGATCGTGCGCGCACCGACCGCGCAGGCCCGCAAGGAACTTGCGGCGCTCGGCTTCCGGATCGAAAAGGTGCCCGGGTCGAAGAACGTCAAGGTGACCGTCCCGACCAGTGGACCGCGCAGGGCGGCCGACTCGATCCAGCGGCGCATCGACGCGCTGCGTGGCAAGCAGCTGACGGTCACCACGCGCCATGTGTCGATCTTCGACACCTTCCAGGAGCAGAACTCCAAGACCGCCGATGCGCTGCGGCAGCAGGCCGAGAACCTGAGCAAGGGGGCGAACCGTCACGCTGATGGCGCTGTCGTTGACTACTTCGCCGACGGAGGGATCACCGGGCCTCGCCGTGAGCAGCAGGTTGCGCAGATCGCTCCGGCGGGGAGCTGGCGCATCTGGGCGGAGCCGTCCACCGGGGGCGAGGCCTACGTGCCGCTTGCCGCCTCCAAGCGTGAGCGCAGCAAGGCCATCGTGGAGGACGTGGTCGGCCGCTTCGGCGGGCAGGTCGAGTGGTTTGCCAACGGCGGTGTACGCGGCGGCCGCGACTACAGCCCGGTGCTTGCCAGCTCCTTCAAGCAGGCCCGGACCGCGGACGTCATGGCCGGGGTCGTGCGGGCCTTCGACATTCGCACCGGCGACAACCCGGCCCGCACCCGTGTGGTCGACGCCCGCGCCGGCGGGCGTGTCCAGGTCGTCGTGGTCCGCGAGCAGCAGCCGCTGATCGGCTCGATGCCGGTCACCGTCACCGACAGCTCCGCCACCCCCGAGCAGATCGGCACCGAAATGATGCGCAACCTGCGCAACGCCCAAAGGGGCGGGAGGATTTGATGAGCGCACCCACCACGCAGTCCCCGCCCATCGAGCTGGCCCCGTGGCAGTACGAGATCGGCGGTGTCGTCCTCGGCCGCGGCACCCGCATTCCGGTCGGGAACATCGAAGGACTCGGCTCGCCCGCCACCCGTCCACAGGACGTGGACAACCCGACCGGGGACGGCACCTCGCCGGGCCAGGACTTCTACGGGCCGCGCACCCTGCGCTTCGAGGCTGGCATCAAGACCCCCGGCGACCCTGTCGCGGCCGCCGACCTCCTCGCCCGCCTCGAGCTCGCCGTCGACGAGCCCGCCGCCCGGACCCGGCCGGAGGGGCGGGCGGTGCTGCGGGGCCGCTGGCCGGGCCACCGCACCCGCCGGATGTACGGGCGGCTCCGTCGGATGGAGGCCACCAGCACCGCGACTGCAATCAACGGGTGGATCCCGCTGGACATCGAGTTCGCCGGTCTCGACCCGTGCTGGTACGACGACGAACTGTCCCAGCTCACGCTCGGCCTGGACCAGGCCGCCCGGCACAAGGACGCCGACCGCACCGCCAACCAGGTCCTGTGCGCGCCGCCAGGCTGCGAGCGCGCGGACCCGGACGCCCGGCCCGGCTGGATCACCAACAACGGCAATGTGGCGACCTGGCCCAGCCTCCGTATCCACGGCCCGGTCGCCAACCCGCGCGTCTGGAACACCGTTACCGGCCGCGTCCTCGAACTCGGCCTGTCGCTGCGGGCCGGTGAGTGGGTGGAGCTGGAGACCCGGCCCGGCACCTGCTGGGCCCTGCGCAATGGCACGGTCAACGCCGCGAACGATCTCACCCCGGCCTCCCGCCTCGACCTCTTCGCCCTGCCGCGGGGCCGCTCCGAGATCAGCTGGAGCGGCGACGACCCCACCGGCACCGCCCGCCTCGACGTGTCGTGGCGGTCGGCCTATACCGCCCTGTGAACGGAGCACCAGTGACCCTCGTCCAACCCCCGATGATGGTGCGCGGCGGCCGCCACTCCGCCCGCGCCATGCGCCTGATGATCCGCGACCTCGCGCGTGGCCGGCAGGGCATCGCCGAAGCCGGGGACCTCAAGGTCCGCCCGCTAGAGGCGCCCGGGCCCGGGGTGCGCGTCGGTGACGGCTCCGCCCTCATCCACGGGGTGCGGCCTTGGCAGGGCGCCTACACCCAGAGCAACATCGGTGACGCGGTCGTCGACGTCCCGCCGACCGGGCCGTTCGCCCGCACCGACCTGCTCGTCCTGCGCGTCGAGGACCCCGAGTACGAGGGCGAACGCGACCCGCGCACCGAGGACATCGGCTACTTCCATCTCGTCCAGGGCGTGGACCAGGACGCGAACCTGCTGTGCGGGATGACCGCCATCCCCTTGGCGCGCATCACCCTGCCCCGCCACACGGCCACGGTCACCGCCGACATGATCACCGACCTGCGCCGGCTCGCCAACCCGCGCACCGAGCGGACCCTGCACACCGTGCACCCCGAGGACAACGAGAAGGTGGCCGCTCCGCACGGCCGGTGGGCGAACTGGCCCAAGGAAGCCGCCTGGCAGGTGGACATCCCCAGCTGGGCGACGAAGGCCACCATCGTGGTCACCCTCTCCGGCCTGCGCGCCGAAGCCGGCAACATCTACGCCGAACTGCGCACCCGCCTCGGTGAGCACAACTCCGTGGCGACCGTGGTCGACGACGACGGCACCACCACCCGCCGCTCCAGCGTGACCCTCGCCGACACCCTCACCCTGCCGCCCGCCTACCGGGGCACCCGCCAGCACTTGGGGGTACAGATCAACCAGATCGACAAGTACGGCGACGGCGACCTCACGGTGGCCAAGGGCACCACAGTGACCGCCGACATCGCGTTCACCGAAAGCCCGGTGTGATGGCCGACTACCGCTACATCCTCACGCGCGCCGCCACCGGCGAGGTCCTGCACTGGAACCTGCCCCTGACCGACGTCGAGTTCGGCCCCGAGCGGTCCGGGCCGGGCTCGTTTCACGCGACCCTCAACCCCACGTTCCGCCGTGCCCTGAGCGACATGCTCGACGACGCCGGCGACACGGTGATCCTCGTCGAGCGCAACACGCGGCTGATGTGGGGAGGGCTGCTGTGGCGGGCCGAACCGCAGGGCACCCAACTGCCCGTCGAGGCATCGGGGTTCACCAGCTACCTGCACTGCCGCTTCGACCTGCACGGCAACCTCGACGGCCGCGGCCCCTACATCGACGCCGACCCATGCCAGGTCATCCGAGACGTGTGGGCGTACGCGCAGGAACAACCCGACGGCGATCTCGGCGTGGCCGTGGACGACACGAAATCGACGGCGACGACCGGCACCGCCAAGGACCCCTACACCACTGCCAGGACGGACCCCCGCAACCTGGGGGAGATCGTGGACGAGATGGCCGATGTCGATGAAGGCCTGGAGTGGACCGAGACCGTCACCTGGGCCGGGCACCGCGCCGAGCGGCGCATCGTCCTGGGCGCCCCGCGGCTCGGCCGGAGTCGCGAAGACCTGACCTTCACCACCGGCGCCAACGTGACCGGCCAGCCGCACGTCATCAAGGACGCCGACTCATACGCCCAATGGGCCATCGGCCTGGGCGCCGGTGAAGGCAGCAAGCGCAAGGTCGTCGTCGACGGTGTCCGCAACGGACGGCTGCGCCTGGAACACAAACTGGAGACCAGCGAGAAGGACGAAGCCAAGCTCAAGCAGCGCACCCGCCGCGAACGACTGGCCCGGCAGATCCTGCCGACCCTCACCGAGCTGGAGATCACCGACCACCCCTCCGCCCCCATCGAGGCACTGCGCGTCGGCGACGACGTCCGCATCCGCCTGCACGAACCGCACACCGCCTACGACGGGTGGAACCGCATCGTCGGCTGGACCGTACGCCCCGGCGAAGGAGAGACCCCCGAGCGCGTGACGCTGAAGCTGGAACGCACCCCCAAGCCGGAGGAGAGCGGCGAAGAGACGGAGGCGCCGTAGATGCCGGACACGATTGCCGAACTCGCGCGCCGACTGGCCGCTCTGGAGCGGCGGGTCACCGTCCTGGAGCGGGCCCAGCGCGCGCCGTACCCACCGTGGCGCGACCTGCCGCTGACCGGAGACACGGCAGTCCCCGACACCGCGCAGCCTCCCCAGGTTCGCGCCAACGCGTGGGACACGCTGGAGTTCAGCGGCCGGATCGGACTGCCCGACGGCCAGGCCGTGGACGAGGCATTGATCGCTCTGCTGCCCGAGGGCTACTCGCCCCAGGCACCCCGCACGGTAGCGGTGGCCTCAGATGCGGGGCGTCGTGAACTCCATCTCGACATCACCCCCAAGGGCCAGGTCACCTTGCGGGTCCAGGGTGGCGGCAGCGTGAACGCCACCTGGATCAGCCTCGACAGCGCCTCGTGCCGCACCAGCACAGACGACGAGTAGACGCAGCCCGACTGGCCTGACCGACCCGCTGCAGCCCGTGCATCCTGCCGCTTGACTTACTGCCAACTCCCGTCCGCCAGATTCCAGGTCACCATATAGTGCATAAAGAAAGCAATTCGTAAATAAGAGACGAAGCGTGCCATGAGCTGTCACCTATCGGCTGCTACCTCAAATGATGCTCAGATCGCACAACCTTCCTTGATCTCGTGTGTCAGCGGCGCATACCTTTGTGACCGCAAATCACCCAACTGACCAGCGGGTGAAGATGAGACGGGGAAACATGAACCGCATATCGAAGATTGCTGTGCTCGCAAGTGCAGCGATTCTGCCCATGACCGGGGCCGGGACAGCGTCTGCTGAGCAGGCATCCACGCCGGAAGCTGCTTCGACCGCGTCGGCTTCCATCCCTGACGGTTTTTTCAAGCCCACCGCGAACACCACGGTTAAGCGAACGACTACTGCCACGTCGACGCCGGCAACTCCCAGGGTCGACCCTCCTGGCAGCGAATACAAGGTTACGGACGTCGACGGCCCGAATGATGTTTGCGGCACTACGAGGCTCGAGAGGACCAGCGGTGCCGGTAAGACCACCCTCGTGATGACAGTTTCAAAGTCCGTTTCTGCGCAACTGAGCGGTGAAGTTGCGGTCGCCTACAAGGCGGTGACCGCAAAGCTGGGGTTCAACGTGACCGGTACCGTCACCGTTGAAGACCAGACGCGGTATGAAGTCCCCAAGGGGAAGTTCGGGCACATCGAGGCATACCCCCTGTTCGACATGTACACCTTCAATGTCTCCATTGGAGGCGGCAAAAAGAAGGCAGGCTGGGCAATGAAGCCGGCCGGCGTGTGCTTCAATCAGTGGACCGAATAGACAGACATCCCGAGATCAGAGGGGAACACCGATGACGCGGACGATTCGATGCCTCATCGCCGGTGTCACAGCGGGACTGGTCTGCTCGGCTTGCACGGCACCCGATGCGGGAACCGCCAATCCGTCCAGTTCCCCAGTGGCGGCCGAACTGCTGAAACTCCCCACAGTCCACGTGGCCGGTGACCCATTCGCCGAACTGGATGTCACCCCTCACGAGCCCAGCCGAAGAGCGATCGGCGAGGTGAACCTAGGCAGCGAGAGACTCGTTTTGTACACGGAGGGGAACAAGTGCGGCCTTGTCGCCTTCCCCTCGGGTGCAAATCGAAAACCCTCGTTGCAGCTCCTCACTTCGTGGCCAGAGAAGGACGGTGAGGGAAGTTCACGTCTGCCATTCGGTCCGTACCTGAGGACGTCAGGATACGGGTCAGGTCACGACCCGGCGTGGGCGGAACTTTCTTGTAGCAGAAGTGCCCTCGTCGTCAACTATTCGCCTTCCGGTGCGACCAACCGGACGCAGCACAAAGGATCGGTTTCTGTATCTCGTTCCACCGACGGAAAGCCAGTCTCAATCGTTGCAAGTGAGGCAGAGAACAGAAAGAAGATCCTTTCCGCAGTAGCCTCCCCCTGAGGGCCCAAGGGCTCCGTCACCGGAAAGGTGACGGAGCCCGTACTCGTTCGCGGCCCAGCGCAGCTGCAAAGTCGACGGAGGCGGCAGCCCGTAGGTCCTCATCATCTTCGAGTGACGAGGCGATTCCGAACGACATCGAGGGTGCCCCGCCTGTCACTCGGGTCGTGCGGTCGCGCGGGTAGCATGACCAATGGGTGACCCTCCACTCAACGCTTTGCAGCTAACTCCCGAGGGACCGGACCGCACCGACGGTCCCGGCCGACGGCCATACGGCGCAGGGGAGAAGGCGAAGCGAGCGTGGCAACTCCGTTGAGCGCGGACAGGTTTCTGTCCGTGCTGAAGCATGCGGGCCTCGGCGTCGTCGAACACGGCACGTGGCGTACCCACAACCGCAACCGATACGGCAATTGGGGTCCCGTGAACGGGGTCATGATCCACCACACCGGCCCGTACTCGTCCGAGGCCGACATGGTGGAGCAGTGCCGCGTCGGCTACCACGATCTTCCCGGCCCCCTGTGCCACGGCGTGATTGACCAGTCCGGGACAATCCACCTGGTGGGCTACGGCCGCACCAACCACGCCGGCATGGGCGACACCGACGTGCTGCTCGCGGTCATCGCGGAGAAGAAGAGCCTGCCGCGCGACAACGAGGCCGACACCGACGGCAACCGGCACTTCTACGGCTTCGAGTGCATCAACACCGGCCAACAGACGTGGCCCGCCGCACAGTTGGACGCGATGGCCCGCGCCGCCGCGGCTGTGTGCCGCGCGCACGGCTGGAACGAGCACAGCGTCATCGGCCACAAGGAGTGGCAGCCCGGCAAGCCGGACCCGGGCGGCATCGACATGGACGACTTCCGCGCTCGCGTCGCCCACCACATCGAGGGCGACGGTACGACTCCGGGCACGCCCAAACCGAAGCCCATTCCCAAGCCCAAGCCGTCGCCCAAACCCACTCCGAGGCCGACCCCACGGTACGCCGCCTTTCCCGGCAGGGCCTTCTTCCATGCCGGTCGGTCCTCGCCGGTGATCGAGGCCATGGGCAGGCGGCTGATCGCCGAAGGCTGCGACTCCTACGACACCCCCGCGGGCGCGGTGTGGAACGACGCGCACCGCCGCTCGTACGCCGCCTACCAGATCAAGCGTGGCTACCGCGGCCCTGACGCCGACGGCATCCCCGGCCACGCGACGTGGAACGCGCTGCGCATCCCGCACCAGGCCAGCACCACCGAACCGACGACGACTGAGCCCGAGAAGGAGACCGATCCCGTGCCGCAGGCACTCGCAGACATCGCGGAGCGCACCGTGGCCACCTACGTCCAGTCGCTGCTGGGCCTGATGGCAGCCTCCTCTGCCACCGACCTGGTGTCGCTGTCGGCGTGGCAGGCCGCCGCCGTCTCCTCTCTCCCCGCAGCCCTGTCGGCGCTGAAGTCCACACTCGGCACGGCGCTCGGCCGCACCGGCACAGCCGCCTGGCTGCCGGGCAAGCACGACCCGGCCACCCCCAAGTACTGACCGGAGGTACGCGTGCCCAAGGGAGAGATCGCACTCGCACTCGCCGAACTGCGCAGCGCCCTGGAAGTCGGCCTAGCCCGTATCGACGGCCAGCTGGCGCTTCTCGTGCAGCGCAACGAACAGACCGACAAGGCAGTTGAGGACCTGGAACAGCGGGTCACTGCTCTGGAGAAAGGAAGGTGGCCGTTGCCAACAGTCGCAGTGCTGGCCACCGTCACCGCCGTGGCGCTGACGGTATTCGGACTGATGAGGGGCTGAAACGGAGTCCCGCTGCACGGCGGTGAGTTGTCCGACCGCCTGCTCAAGGAGACAACGGGCACTTCGGAGTGGCTGCGGCGTCTGTGCCCTCCGGGAAGAAGAGTGGCCCCCGCCTGGGCGAGGGCCACTTGGCCCTCTTGGAGAAAGACCACCGCCTACGGTAACAGCGGCCATCGCGACGCCGGTCGGCGCGGTGTGGCTACGCTCGTGCGCCGGCAGGTTCAAGAGGACAGCGGAGGACAGGGCCATGCATCGGCTGAAGCCGTATCTGGTGGGGTACCAGGAGTTCGCTGCCCTGTACGGGGTCGCGCCGCAGATGGTGTCGCAGTGGCTGTCGCCCAGCCGCGGTGTCCTGGATCCGGCGACCGCCATCGTCGTCTCCGGGGTGCGCTACTGGCCGCTGGGGTTTGCATGCCGCTTCGGCACGACCACCGCCCGGCCGAAGCAGTTGAACGTCCGCTACAAGGAACGGCTCATCGCGGAGCAGGGCGAGGGCTGGGAGGCCGACTCCCGCGACCAACTGCCGCCGATCGTCGGCCAGCAGGAGATCATCGAACTGTTCCATCTGCCGTCCCAGGGCACCCTGGCCACGCGGATCGCCGCGGGCAACTTCCCGCAGCATGACTGGCTGCTGTCCGGGTCGGGGCTGTGGCTGCTGGACACGGTGCTCGGTGCGGCGCCCGGGCTGCGGGCGAGCGCGCGCAGCCTGTCCTGGGAGGTCGACGACCAAGTGGCGGCGGCCCTGCGCGGGGGCGCGTATGACGGTCCGGGCTCGAAGGTCCTGACGCGGGGGCGGCATGCACCAAAGGGCCTTTGACCTGCATAAACTCTGTACATTGACCTCGAATGCGAATAAAATATAGGCACATCTTCCCCTAAGGGGTTCATTTGCATAGGAGGCAGATCATGCAGTTCGTGCAAACACCAGCCGGTGACAGCGTCGCCGCTATGGAGGTGAAGGAGGTCCTGGTGATGGAACTCGCCCTGTCGCGCTACGTGCTGGAGCATCCGAATTCCCGTGTCGCCGTCCGCATGCTCGCGGACATCTCCCGCGTCAACGAGGAGCGGGAGGCTCGCATGGAGGATCTGGGGGAGGGTGCCGCCTCCTCCTGACCGGTACTGAGTGAAGTCGCTGCCGTCGTAGCGGGGTTGATCACCGGCCATCCAGGCTGCAAGATAGGTGACATTCTTGCAGGCGTAGCCGAGAGGTGGGGGTATGGAAGGTGTCCAGGACGAGATCCCGGGGCTGGTGATCCACACCGTGCGGCATCCGGACGGCCAGGCGGCCACGATCCAGGCGCAGTTCGAGGCGTTCCACCGGCTCAACCCCTGGGTGCTGCGGGCGCTGGAGAGCCTGACGGCCGACTACCTCAGGCGCGGCGCCGCCCGTGTCGGCATCGGGATGCTCTTCGAAGTCCTGCGCTGGCGCTACGCCACCGCCACGGAAGGCGACGAGTTCCGCCTCAACAACAACTTCCGCTCCCGCTACGTCCGGCTGCTCATCGAGCGCCACCCGGAGTGGGGGCCCGCGTTCGAAGTCCGCGCTCTGCGGACCGACTGAACCAACCCTCTTGGAGACCACCGACCCATGAACCAACCAACCGAACAACCAGCCTCCGACACTGCACAGACTGTCCCCGCACCGCCTGCTGTGGGGACACTGCCCGAACAGGCCGTCGCCCAGAGCGCGATCGTGCTGCGCGCCGACCAAGCAGAGTTCTCCGCACGCCAGGTGGCCGCCCTGGCACTGATCAGCCCCGGCCTCCAGCAGGCCCCCCGCGCGCAGCTGGCGGTGTTCTTCCACTACTGCGTGCGCTCCGGACTCGATCCGTTCGCCCGCCAGATCTACATGATCGGCCGCAAGAACAAGGGCGAGGACCGCGAGGACAACCCGGTCAACTGGACCATCCAGACCGGCATCGACGGCTTCCGCACGATCGCCCACCGGGCGGCCGAGCGGACCGGGGAGCGCATCTCCTACGAGGACACCGTCTACTACGACGCCGACGGCACCGCCCACGACGTCTGGCTGGCACCGGTCCCGCCGTCGGCCGTGAAGGTCACCGTGCTCAGGGGAGCCAGCCGCTTCCCATTCATCGCCCGCTGGAGCGAATTCGCGCCCGAGTACTGGGACGCCAAGCAGAGCAAATACGTCGTCGCCAAGATGTGGCGCCAGATGGGCTCCCACATGCTGCGCAAATGCGCCGAAGCCGGCTCCCTGCGCATGGCCGCCCCGCAGGACCTGTCAGGCGTGTACGTCGACGAGGAGATGGCCCAGGCCGACGCCGAAGTCGTGGCCGGGGCCTCCGAAGAGGCCACCCGCAAGCTGCGTGAGGCCGCCGGCCTTGGGACGAGCGAGGCCGGGAGCGATCCCGACCAGCCCGAAGGCGCGACCGCGGAGGAGAAACAGCCCCAGCCACGCAAGCGCACCCCAGCCCGGCCGAAGAACGAACCGGGTGAACCGGCCTCAGGCGACAAGCCTGCGCCGCGCCGCCCACGCGCCACCGGCAAGAAGACGGCCACCGCGGCCCGCAAGCCGCCGGCCACGTCCTAAACCACGGGGGAAAGACCATGACCAGCACAGACCTGCCGAACCAGATCCTGACCGTTGCCCGCGCGTCCCTGTCGGCACGAACCCGCTGGGACGAGATGCCGGAGCTCCTCGTCTTCAAGCGCCACAGCGACGCCGGCGTGAGCGTCCAGCCGCTACCCATCCCGGACCTGTTGTGGGAGTTGTTCCATCCCGCCGAAGTGATCGTCGCGTCGGCAAGGGCAACCCGCACCACGACCATCGCCGCCGAAGCCGACACCGTCGCGCTGGCTCTGCGCAGCGAAGGGTTCGCCATCACTCCTGACACCAGCCCCCAGGCGGCCGAAGCCATGCGCCGCCGTATGGCCGGAGGTTCAGCTCCCCGCAACGAGGACATCCCCGGGCGGATCGAACAGCGGTGGATCAACGCCGTCGACCGGCACGGCCAGCAGTACCTCGTGACCGCCGACCGGCTCAGCGACGGCAGTGCCGCACCCGCCGTCGGGCACGCCCTTGACGGTAACGAGCGGCTCAGCGGTGCCATCCACGAGGCGCTGGAGGTGTTCTGCCAGACCGTCTGGCCGCAGTCGGCAGCTGCCCCGGCAACCCGCCAGGCGGGAGCCCCCCAGTGACCCTCGTCCAGGAACGACCCGTCAGCCTGTGGCCCGCAGCCCACGCGGCCGACGCACGCCGCCCGCGCTCCCGGCAGACGAAGATCGGCGCCAGCGACACCGTATGTGCACGGCGCGCCGGATACCTCCTGCACGGCCGCACGCCGACCGACGTCGGCGAGAAGCGCAAGGCGATCCTCGGCACCTGGCTGCACGAAGGCGCGCTCGACGCCGTCCGCCAGGAGTACGGATGGATCATCGAACGCCGCGTCGAGGACGACACCATCCGCGGGCACATCGACGCCGTCCAGCTCGATGGCCGTACCGCGGCCCGGCTGCCGAAGCGGCTGCGCCCCAGCCTCCCGGCCGAGGAACTGACCGTGGAGGACGTCAAGACCAAGAGCACCTTCCAGTGGGACTCCATCGTGCGGTACGGGGCCAGCGAAGCCGAGCTCCGCCAAGTCCTGCTCTACGCAGACTTGTTGCGCACCGAGGGGTTCGCCGACATCAAGGGGCAGCGGCAGCTCGCCAGCCTCGGCCCGCTGCCCGTGGGCCGCATCCGATTCCGGTTCCTCAACCGCGACTCAGGCGAGGACCACGTACAGGAGATGCCGTTCACCGCCGAGCGGGCCCGCGGCGCGCGCTGGTGGGTCGACCAGGTGCGCGCCGCCGAGACGCCCGAAGACCTGCCGCGCACCTTCAAGGGGCCGGGCCTGTCCGCCATTTGCGACAACTGCCCCTTCAAGACGGCCTGCTGGGGCCCGGCCGTCGCGGGCCGGAGCCCGCAGAGCCTGCTCATCCACCACGACGCCGAACGGGCGAAGACGCTCGCCGAGTACGTCGACGTGTCCGAGCAGATCAAGCCGCTCAAGGACCGGCTCAAGGAACTGCGTGCCAGGCTCGACGGCGCCGAGGAAGGCGTCTACGGCGATAACGTCCTGTCCTGGAGCGGCGGCAACCCGACCAAGGCCGACGACGTGGACGCCATGGCCGCGCTCTTCCGGCACGCCGGTCTGCCGGTACCGATGACCCCCGACACAGCGGCGATGAAGGCACAGCTGAAGGCAGCCGGCATCCCGGTGCCGGTGCGCCTCGACCATGAACGGCGCACCGCGGTGAGCATCAACGTCACCGTGCGCAAGCAGCCCTGACCCGCATCCCTGCCCAGGGGCAGGGCCGATGCCGGCCCTGCCCCAGCCCCAGCGCGCCTCAAAACTGCACGGAACACGAAAGAGGTACCGGTGAGCATCCAGCTGATGGTGGCGGCGGCCTACCTGCCGAAGGAGGTGATCAATCAGACCCAGAAGCTCGTCCTGATGAAAATCGCGGACTCCGCCGACGACCAGACACGCCTGGCCCGTCCGGGCCTGGAACGGATGATGGCCTGGGCGGGCGTGAGCGAGAAGCGGGTCATCGGTGTCGTCACAGAGCTGGTCGGCCTCGGCCTAGTGGAACGCACCGAGATAGGCCGCGTAGGGCGGCGCGCCGAGTACCGGGTGTTTCCGCACGGTGTGCCCCCGATTCCGTCGACCGAGGAGCTGATCGAGTGGCGCCGCGAGGCGAGGCGTGCGCCGACGAATTCCCGGCTGGCCCGGAAGGTTCCTCGCCGCAGCCCATCGGCGGCAGCCCGCACCCAGAAGGACGTGACCGCGCGGGAGAAGGTACGAGCCTCCAGCCGGGTGCCGGAAGGGGGAGGGTTTCCCGAGGGAAACCCTGAAGACGGGCACGCGAGGGTTTCCCCAGTGAAACCCAGTGGGTTTCCCCCGGGCAACCAAGAGGGTTTCCCTGGGGAAACCCCTTCTCTTCCTTCTCCTTCCTACAACCTTCCTTATCCCCCTACCCCAGGGGCGGGCGCCGTGGCGGAGGCGGACGAGCACGCCGAGGACCAGTCGTCGTCCGGCTGCCCGGCGCATCCGCAGCCCGTCGCCAACTGCCGTGGGTGCGGCACCAACCCGCGTGCCCGCCGTGAGCAGGCACAGCGCAAGGCCGCCGAGCGGGAGCGCATGGCGCAGCAGGAGTGGCTGAGGGAGTTCTTTGCCGAGCAGGAGCGCCGTGTGGCTGCCAGCAACCCGAAGGCGCTGGAGATGGCACGTCAGCGCGCCCGCGAGCTCGCCCGCCTGGGCCGCACTCGGCGTCCCAACTCCAGTGGCTCATAGGCGGATTCAAAGATCGCCAACATTGACGCCCCCATGTATGCGAATAAGATATAAGTAACAGGTTCGAAACCCCTTCGGACCGGATCCTCTTGGAGAAACGCATGAACACCGCCACAGGCCGCGAACCCGCAGAGACGGCCTACGTCGTCGTCGCCGAGGCCATCCACGGCCGACCCGCCGCACCCATCCTCGGCGAGGGGCTGTTCTGCTCCGTCGAGTGCGCCGGAGTCGGCGTCTACCAGCTGACGCGCTCGATCAGCGCCAGTGAACAGGGTGCGGCCGTCGTCCTGCGACGTCACAACCGCCCCGTCGGCTACGTCGTCACGGGCGACGGCCGGATGTGGCGAGTGGAGTCCCTCCCGGCCTCGGAGCCGCCCGTAGTCGGGTGAATTCATTTCCCCAGAGATAGGTGACATATCTGCATAGATGGAGCCCCTATTCGGGGGTTCTGCCCGCAACAACCCCTCTTGGAGACCTGCATGACCACCATCGCGGCACTGCCCGACCGCCACGACCAGCCTCACCCGCTCTGGGGCCAGCTCTTCCGCAGCTACTGGCACGTCATCACGCCCCTGCGCTACCTCGGCTGGACCACCGACGTCGACGTCAGCGACGAGTCCTTCATCCGCGCGGACCTGACGGACGGCACCGAACTGATCATCACCTCCGAGCACGGACTGCCCCTCGACCCGGCCGAAGTCACCGGCTGGCGCGTCCTGCGCCAGGACATCGACAACCCCTCACGGCACACCGTCCTGTACGACTCCGCGCCGGGCGGCCCGCAGCGTCACTGCCACACGGGCCTGCTGCCGATGTTCGCCCGTATCGACGCACTCAGCGCCCCCAAGGTGACATCCCGCCTGACCGCGTCGGCCACGTACTGCGCCCCCTACGGCCTCAACACCAGCCAGGGCGGAGCGAGCGAGACGCCCGGGATGGCCGTCGCCCGCTACTTCGAGTGGTGCCATCACCTCGCGGACGTTGAGGGCTACCAGCGCGTCTGGGTGCGGCCCGAGCCCGACGGCTACCCGCTCACGGTGCTGGAGAAGGACGGCTACATCGCCACCGTCCGCGTCACCCGCAGCACGGACCCGGAGGGCGCGTAATGACGCTCCACTACCTGAGCGCCGTCGAGATCCTGCGCCGGGCCGACGAGGCCAAGGCCCGTGCCCTGTACGCCGACGTCATCGAGGCCCTCGAACAGCACTGCACGGACGTCAGCGTGGACTGGCCCGGCAACGAGCTGAACATCGTCGTCCCGCTCACCGCCGACGGCGAGCAGTACATCGCCATCGCTGGGCGCACGTCGCTGCCCTGGCACGACGACCGCAGCGCGCTTGGCGGCTGGACGGCCCAGCATGTCGACAACACGCACGGCACCTCGAAGGTCATCTACGACACCACGACCGGCGACGCCGAACCGCCCGGCGACCTGTCCATCGAACCTCTCGCCGAGGAGGTCGGTGCCTACGTGAACGGCTGGCGCGATGCCCGCTAAGGAGCGCCGCCAGTGATCTGGCTGCTGATCCTCCTGCTCCTCGGCCTCACGGCGTTCATCGCCCTCGGCATCGAGGACAGCCGCCACCACCGCGCGCTCCGCGCTCCTGACCAGTCCTGACCAATAGCCGCCCGGCCCCCGCCGGGCCGGGCGGCCCCACCCCTGGAGATCCATCCCGTTGCCCCGAGCCATATCCCTGCTCTGCGGAGCAGGAGGAGACGCCCTCGGCCTGAAGGAGGCCGGCTTCGACATCCTCCTCGGCATCAACCACTGGCAAACCGCCATCGACACCTTCGAGCTCAACCTCCCCGGTGCCACCGGGCGGGTGGCCGACCTGCGCAACTACCCCATGCGCTGGCTGCCGAGGGCAGAGCTTTTGTGGGCCTCGGTCATCTGCACCGAGATCAGCCCCGCAGGCGGCCGCCGCCGCCCACCCGACCCCGCGCAGGAAGCCCTCTTCGAGGAAGAGGAACAGTGGCGGCAACTGCCGCCGGAAGCCTTCGAGATGACCCGCGCCACCGCGTGGTGCGTGCTGGGCGCGGCGGCGGTCAAGAAGTTCCCCTGCGTCGTGGTCGAGAACGTCGTGGAGTTCGTCACCGACTGGCCCTTCTTCCCGGAATGGATCAGGTCCATGAGGAAGCTGGGCTACCGCGTCCAGATCGTCTCCGCGTCCTCCGCGCACATCGGCTCCGACACCAACCCGTATGCACCCCAGTGGCGCGACCGCGTCTACATCGTGTTCACGCTCAAGAGCGTGCGCCGCCCGGACCTGGCCGCGAGGCCGCTCGCGTACTGCTTCACCTGCGGACGCAACGTCAAGGCCCGCCAGAGCTGGCGCAACCCGAAAGTCAAGGTCGGCAAGTACGGCCAGCAGTACGACTACCGCTGCCCCCACGCCCGCTGCGGGCACGCCCTGGTCGAACCGTACGTGCGCCCCGCCTCGGACATCATCATGTGGCACGACATCGGCACCCGGATCGGCGACCGCGACAAGCCTCTCGTGCCCAACACGATGCGGCGCATCGAAGCCGGACGCGCGAAGTACCCCTTCGAGCCCAGCGTCCTGACCCTCACCCACGGCAAGGACGGCACCGACCGGGCCTTCGCGCCGCACGATCGCCCCCTGCCCACCCGGACCGGCAAGCAGGGTGAAGCCCTGCTCGTACCGGCCGGCGGCTCCTGGAACGACACCGCCTACCCGGTGGACGGGCCGATGCGCACCCGCACCACACGGGAGAGCGAAGCCCTGGTGACGCTCGATCCGGCCCCGTTCATCGTGGAGTTCCGCAACAACTGCGACGCCGCCCCGGTGTCCAACCCGATCAGCACCCTGGCCACCGCCCGCCACCACGGCCTCGTTGTCCCGGACGGGGCTGTCCGCGACCGGGCCCGCAGCACGCTCGTCATCCCCTACCGCAAGAGCAGCACGCCCAAGACGGCCGACGAGCCCCTGCACACCATGACCACCCGCGATTCAGCGGCCGTGGTGCGCAACGCGCCCGCCATCGAGGACTGCTACTTCCGCATGCTCCAGCCACGCGAGCAGCTCGCAGCCCAGCGGTTCCCCGACTCCTTCGAGCCCGTCGGCAACAAGGCCGAAGTGACCCAGCAGGCCGGACAGGCCGTGAGCGTCAACGTCGCCCGCCACTTCGGAGAACGCCTCATACCCGTCCTGACCTGACCCCCCACCCCGAGAAAGGCCCCCCGTCATGACACCCGATCAGATCGCTCAACTCGCCAGCCTCGCCGAGCAGCGAGGAGCATTGAAGGCCGAACGCCGCCGCATCGACAAGGCGTACAGCCTCGCAGTCCTCGACCACATCACCGCGAAGATCCGCGCCGCCTGCCCGGAAGCCGTCTACGTGACCTTCGCCTACTACGGCTCACGCACCCTCGACCTGCACGGCGTGCTGGGCGCCCAGCCCAGCCCGCTCGGAACGTGCCCCGAACTGTGGTCCAACCTTGAGGACGAGAGCGGCGCCGAGCATCCGCTCGACGCCATCGCGCACGACATCGAGGACGACGTGCAGACGGCACTCGCCCCCTACAGCTCCCCGGCGTGGGCGTCGGTCCACCGCAACTCGGCCTCCGAGGGCAACTCATGGCTGCTGGAGCTGCCCCCGGCCGACAGGGCCGCCCGCGTGGCAGAGCTGGTACGCGACCATCATCCGGAGGCGACCGCGGTCATCGCCGACGGCCACAGCGCGGGAGGCCGGATCATCGAGATCCTCGCGGGCGAAGCCGATGACGGCACTCCGCTGCGGACGCCGCCGACGTGGCCGGCCGACTGCGACACCGTCCTTACCCGGCTGCTCAGCCAGGTGTTCGCCCTCCCGGCCCTGACCGACCGGCACCTGATGCCCATGCCCTGTGACTACGTCCACCCGTACGGCATCAGCCCCAGCAGCCAGATACGGCTTCTGCCGCTGCCCCCGACCGCGTAGCCGCCCGGAGAACCACCAGATGAGCAGCCCTTGGTGGGTCCGCGGTGCACCGTGCGGCGGGGACGGGCGCTTCACCCCCGACGACGTCTCCGACGACACGCTCAGGGCAGCGCAGACACAGCAGCTGCTGCAGGTCTGCCAGCAGTGCCCGTTCCGATCCGAGTGCATCAGCCTCGTCCGGCCCCGCACCTCGAGGTTCGACGGAATCTGCGGCGGACGGCTCTGGCTCGATGGCCAGATCCGCGCCACCTGCGAGAACGCCGACCCAGGCGAACTCGCTGAAGGCGCCTCGCCGATCACCCACGGCACCGAGGCCGGCGCCCGCGCCCACAACCGGCGCGGAGAGACGGCCTGCTCCCTGTGCCGGGAGGCCGCACGACTCGCCCAGGCCGCCAGACGCGCGAAGCGACGAGCCCCAAACACTCAAAAGATAGGAGACATCATTGAAACGGATATTGAGGATCGCGGAGGGAGGTGAGTGCGCCGTGGACCACGTCGCCGCCGCCGTTGATCCGGGCTTCGGCCTCCACGCCCTCCCCGCCAGGTGGCGTGCCCTCCCCGGTGATCCCTGCGCAGCGCCCCAACTGCCCAGCTCTGTCGACGAAGTGAAGGAAGAAGACCAGTGAACAAGGCTCAGCTCATCCAGGCCGTCGCCGACAAGGGCGGCAGCCGCCTCACGCCGACCGAGGCCGTGGAGATCGTCCTCGACGCCATGGTGCGCGCCGTCGCCGCCGACGACCCGGTCGCGGTCACCGGCTTCGGCACCCTCGTACCCCAGCGCCGCCCCAAGCGCCGTGCCCGCAACCCGCAGACCGGCGAGACGGTGACGGTCCCCGCCCTGCGCGTCGTGAAGTTCCGCCCCGGGGTGCGCTTCCAGGACCTGGTGGCGGGCCGCGCGCCCATGCCGAAGTCCGGCAACTGCATCCAGAAGGCACCCAAGACACCCCGCGAGAAGGCCCCCGAGACGCCCCGCCCGTAACCCCGCACACCATGCCGCCGCCCCGGTGTGCGCCGGGGCGGCGGCCGCCCGAAGGAGCCCTTGATGAACCACCCCGTGGGAACCGAGATAGAAGCCACCGCCCAATGGCTTGACGCCCATTCCGCTGCTGGCGCCGCCACCGTCCTGCGCCGCGTAGCCGGGCAGCGCGACCGGCAGCGCGATCAACTCGGCGTCGCCCTCGACCGCCTGCACCGTTACCGCTCGGCGTGGCTCTCGGCGCGCCACCGCGCCCACCGCCACGCCACGCAGTCGCCCGAGCGGCTGGACGACGCGGCCCAGCTCAGCCACCAGTTGAGCCACCGGCCGGGATCACCGGCCCGGCCCGAGCCGGACGCTCTGCGCGAGAACGCTCTGATGCGCGTCGACCTGGCGCGCTTTCAGAACCTGGTCGAGCGCGCGGGCTGGCTGCCCGACGCCGAACCACGGCGCCTGTGGCGCTGGCGCAACGGCTGGTGGGAGCTGGCCCACCGCAAGAGGAACCCGAAGGCCGGATACCACGACACCGGGTGGTACCTGTGGGGGCCGGTCGAAGGCTGCTTCGGTGAATGGACCGCCAGGCAGAAGGACGCCGCCGTCCGGGATGCCGACCGGCTGATCACTCAGCACCTCGCCGCCCAGGCCGAGGGTGAGCAGTGAACACCCCGATCCAGAGCGCGCCCGTGACGCTGCCCAGCGTGCAGGCCGCGGGGGAGTGGCAGCCACGCGTCATCGGCCTCGACCTCTCCCTGACCTCGACCGGGATCGCGGGGACGGACTGGGCGTTCGCGGCCCGGCCCGGCAGGCGGCGCGCCCACGAACGGATGGACTGGCTGCTCGCCGCCGTCGCCATGTGCTTGAAGGACGGCGCGGACCTGGTGGTCGTCGAGGGCGCCGCGTACGCACAGGGCGGACAGGCCGGGCACCACGAACTGGCCGGACTGTGGTGGCTGGTGACCCAGTACCTGTGGCGCCGGCGCATCCCGTACGCCGTTGCTAACCCCCACCACCGCACCATCTACGCCACCGGCCGCGCGAACCCGGCGCAACACCTGCCGCGCAAGGAACGCTCCCGCGTGGCCAAGCGACGGGCCCGGGCGCTACGACCAGGCCGACACCGCGATCCTCGCCGCGATGGGACTCGACTGGCTCGGCTACCCCACCGTGCCGGTACCCGACACCCACCGGCGGGCCCTGGAAGCGGTGCGGTGGCCCGACCTCATCCCGGCATCCGCCAATCAGGGAATTTGAATTGCGGAAAATAAATGCGAATTCGATTGGGTGGATATTGCTTCTGGGGTATTTGCCATTAAGATATAAGTAAGCAATTCGGAAATGGCCGAATTGGAAAGGGGATTGGAAATGTGAATCCAGAGCAGCGGCTGTCCGTGCGCGTGCAACCGAGGCGGCTTCTGCGGAGGCTGCGGCCACGCCGGATGCGGCGGACGCCGCTAGCAACCACCAAACCCCCAGATCACCCTGCGCCCCCGGCCCCACGGCCGGGGGCGCACCCATACGTGCAAGCGCCCTCTTGGAGACCACCCCATGACCTACACCCGAGGAATTCAGACCCTCGCCCAACACATCGGTACAGAACCCGAATACGTCGCCCGCGCCCTGCGCACGGCATCCCGCACCCACGCGGTCATACGCGCCAACCAATTCCAGGATCTGACCGACGAGCAGTTCCGGCGCCTCATGGGCGGCGACCGCCACGTGGTCGCCGTCGTCGCCAACCTCGCCCTGCGCTACGCCGGACGCATCGAAGACGCCCTACTCCTCATGGACATCTACCACGCCAGCCAGGGCACCAAGCCGCCCCGACAGGCCATCCGCAAGGGCGTCGGCACCCTACCCGAACACCACGACCACGCCCACATCCAGCAGGCCATCCGAGTCCTCGACGCCGCCGGCCTGCCGCCCATCGTCACCGTCGGCATCCACGAACTGCGCCCCGGCTTCCAGGTCCTGCCCTCCTGTGACGAGTTGCCCGGCTGGGTCTTCATCGCGCCCGACCCCGACTGCGAGGCCCGCACCGGCTTCGCCGGCGGCAGCCTCGGCTACCTCGCCGTCATGCGCTGGGCCGGATGGGGCGTCATCACCGAACCCATGCCCGCCGGGCTGTGGGCCGTCGTCCACCCCGACCACCGGAGCAACCCCTTCCCCTCCTGACCGCCTCCGTCGCCCACCCGCACCAGGCGGGTGGGCGACGCCCTCCAGAAAGGCCCCAGCACCGTGAAGCTCCCGGTCGACGACGAAACCCTCAACGCCTGGTCCTCTCTCCTCAACCTCACCGAAGAACAGGCCGCCGACGTCCTCAAGGAGATCGAGAAGACCCTCCGCATCGGCTACGTCCACCGCCCCGACTCCCTGCGGCACCTCAGCTTCGAGGAACTGGTCGCGGGCGTGGCCGCGGACGAACTGGCCCTGATGTTCCTGGCCACCGGCCTGCGCGAGACCGGACACCCCGAGGCGGCCGCCGCCGTCGAGATACGCGGCCTCGCAGCTCAACTCCAGGCCCAACGCGAGGCCGACTGAACCCCGCCACCGCACCCTCCACGCCGCCCCGGCCGCGCACCGGGGCGGCCCCATGCGCGCACCCCAAGGAGCCCCCGTGCCCGACGACGACATATTCCTGCCGCGGGCGGCAGCACCCGCCGCGGCCCGCCCCGCACCGAGCTGGGCGAAGAAGGCCCCTCCGAAATCCAAGGCAGCCGTACGCCCTGCGAAGACCACCTGGCGCAAGATCCTCGCGCCGCGCGATCCGCACGAGCACGCTCGCAAGATTGCCGAGAACGTCATCGCCGCCTGGTATCAGAGCCACGGCGGCAGCAGCATCGACGTCCCCCTCGGCACCGTCGCCGCCCTCGCACTCCTGCGCCAGCCCGAGGGAACCGGCAACGGACTGGCCGACTGGATCATGGCGCGCGAGCCGCACGAACTGCCCCAGCTCTTCAAGGAGATCTACCTCGGCTACTGGCTCAAGCGCCCCGACCTGATCGACCGCGCCATGCGCCTGCACGACTGGGCCTGGAACCCCGAACCCGACCCCCACCAACTCCAAGCCGTGCAGGCCGTCACCCACCGCGCCCTCAACCAGGGCCTGTTGGACCTCACCGGCCACGACGACCCGTACATGCGCGCCGAAACCGACGTCCTCAGCCCACTGCTGACCGGCCTGCGCCACAAGAGCGACAAGAAGTGGCGCGGCGAGTACCACACGCCGCCCGGCGTCACCGACCTGCTGGCCAACATGCTCGTCGACAAGGACTTCGCTCAGCCAGACCTGGCCATCCGGGAACCCGCCGTCGGCTCCGGCACCATGCTCCGCTCCGTCGCCCAACGGCTCCGCGACCTCGGCCTCAACCCGCACGACTACCTCTGGTACGGCAACGACATCGACACGCTTGCCGCGGCGTGCGCAGCCGTCAACGCGATCATCTGGGACCTCGGCCCCAAGTGCTTCATCGGCTGCGCCGACTCCCTCGCCCTCGAGGACGGCGGCTACGCCAAGACCCTCGCCGAAGCCAAGGACTCCTTCGAGCAACGCGACCGCTACGTCGACACCGCAAACACCATCGTCGCCTCCCGCCGCGCCTTCCGTCTCGTGGACGACCTCATCTCCGGGAAGGAGACGACCGCCGCATGAGCGACGAAGACGACCTCGCACGACCGCGCGCCACCCCCACCCGGAGCAGGCGCCGACCCGCCTTTGCCCAGCCCCCACCCACCGGCCTCGACCAGCCGCTCGGTCAACTCGCCCCCGACCTCAAACCGCCCTGGACCAAGGAGGACACCGACACCCCCGACCGCACCGCCCTCTACACCCACCCCGAAGGCCACCGCATCGGCCTGCGCCTCCAAGGAGACGACCTGATCATCCAGACCTGGATCGCCGCAGGCCCCCACCTGCCAGCAGTCCCCGACGGCACGGCGGCAGAGCAAGCCGAGGCCCAAGCCGCCAACGACGCACGCCTTCAGCCCGGCCGCACCTGGCACCGCACCATCCCCATCCGGCACACCGCCGACGTCGCGGCAGCCATCGATGCCGTCCTGCGCGACGGACTCATCCGCTCCCTCACCACCAAGCCCAAACGCATCCGCGCCACCACATACGGCCCTGCCCCAGAGACGCGCTCCCGGCCCCAGCGGACCAACGCAACTCAGAAAGAAGGCACCCCGAAGTGAAAACGCCAAACCCCCGCATCAAGGTCGATGGCCCTGCCGACTTCGCCCAACTCCTACCCTTCCTCGTCGGCCACCAGCCCGAGGACTGCATCGCCCTCCACGGCCGTAACGACACCGAGACCGGCACCGGGCCGACCATGACCATCTCGCTCCCCGAGGACTCCGCCACCTGGCAGGCAACCGCCGCAGCCTTCGCGGCCAAGTTCATCCAGATCACACACGCGCCCGGACACCCCGACGTCCTGGACATCGTTGTCTTCCTCTGCCGCACCCCGCGCCCCGGCGAGAGCGCCGAGGAGACCGCCGAGGCCCTTCGGCCCCTGGCCGACTACTTCGTCGACGCCTTCACCGACATCGGCCGCAGCTCTGTCCAGTCGACCATCGCCCTCGTGGACAACCGCTGGTGGGCCTACGAATGCCACCTCCCCGGATGCTGCGAGGGCGAGACGCTCCCCAGCCCCGACGACCCCACCAGCGTCGCCGCCCAACTTGCCCGCCACGGCTGGACTCCCGGCCGCCGCACCAGCGAGATCACCCAAGAGTTCCAGCCCACCGAGCCAGAGGACGCCGTCGACCTGCGCCGCGCCCTCGACAACGAAGGCGCAGCCTGGGCCCACTACTGCGCCAACCCCTCCGACGACGACACATACCTGCAGGCCACCCACGCACTCCTGGACAACGCGATACGCGACGTCCGCGCCGGCGCCACCGAACTCGCCCACGACATCACCGCCCGACTCAGCTTCGGCCTCAACGACGAATGGGCCCGAGACCACGGCCTCGAACACATCGAGGACGACGACCTGCCCCACGCCCGCCGCCTGTGGGCCTTCCTCGCCCGCCGCGCCATCCCCCCGTACGAGGCCGCAGCTGTCCCCGCACTCACCCTCCTCGCCGCCGTCGCCTGGCGACAGGACGATATCCCTACCGCCCGCTACGCCCTCAAACGCGCCCTGAGCCTCGACCCCGACGATGACTTCGCCGACGCCCTCCACGAAGCCATCAACCACGGAGTTGACGCCACAAGCCTGCTGCCCATATCCCGCACCAACCGCGCCGAAAGACTGACGCGCGAGCAGCGTGCCGGCGGATACCCGACCGGCACCGCTGACTAGTTGATCGCCTGACCGATCTCAACGCTGTGGGGCTTGGCGACTACCAGGCCCCACAGCCCAGGATCCACCGGTTCAGCGTCAGGAGCTGCCCTCCTCTTCGTCCTCGCCGCCAGGAAGCTCCTCGTCCTCTCGATGATGGAGCCTATTGCGGAGGCGCTGGAACGTGCCGATCCACGCACCGAAAAACTGCTCGACGTCGTTGGCCAGCCTCGCGCCCAGTACGCACGCAACGCTGATGAAGCCGACAAACGCCAGCACCCACAAAGTGAGCCTGTCCAATGACATACCTCTCGAACTACCGGCGCGGCCGCGCGGGTCCGAAGAACGTCAGGCGGCAAGCACGCACATGCTGGAAGGGCCAGGCGGAACACCCGTCCTTCCAGGAGCTCGAGGGATGAGAGGTGCAGCGAAACGGATAACACCGCACGGCGACGACGCATGAGGTGGCGAATGATCGTCGAACTCGTAGCTGCGACTAGTCGACAGGGCATACAGGATGTCCCGGGCCATCCGGAGATCCCGGTCAACTGCCCTAGCCGCCCGCTCTAGATCGTCCAGTGACGGCGGCTCAATGAGCCGCAACAGAGCGGAAAAACCTACATAGATCACGGCAGCAGTGATCGAAGAAAGGCCTGTGTACTCCTCAGATGACCGCAACAGCCTTCGCGTCAAAGCGACGGCAGCCCACTCCTTTCGCGTCGCTTCCACCGCTCGCGCCTCGTCGTCGGCCACCAGCACCAAACGGAGCGCGTCCCGCAGACCCCCATTCCACCGATCCATCAGCGTCCAGCGGGGCTGCACCAGGTGGGTGAGGAGAGGTGCCCAAGAACGGTTGAAGCCAGCGTAGGTAAACGCGACGCTGCCGGTGAACGCAGTATTCCGCGCCGGAACGATCTGCCACACCGCAGGCCCGCCCCGCCCCTCATGCCGACTGCTGGTCACAGAGGCAGAGCTGAGGGAGTCGGACATGCGGCGGATTCTAGCCAAAGCAACGGCCGCGCGGGGCCGCAACGTGGAAGGCGCTCCGGGAATCCAGGGCGGATGCTGCTCGCGGGTCAGAGTCCTGTTGAAACTGCACACCGAGATCTAGCGCGCCCAGGCATCGGTGCGAAGGGGGCTGGCTGGTGTCAGGAGGTCCGGATCACCTTGCCGAAGAATGGAACACGAAGGTAGGCGTGCTGCTCGGGACAACTGCCGGCAGAGGGAAAACGGCCAGTGCAGGAACACGGCAGGTCGTCGAAGGGGGGCTGACGATTCGCCTGCAATGGATTGAACGCGTGGCTAAGTCTTGTCCCGTAAATGATCTCCAGCGTGCTGACTGACCTGCTCGTCTTCTCGGTCACCAGGCGAGGGCGAGGTTGTGCATGCGGGCGATGCCGAGCATGGCGTGGTGGACACCGTCGCCCTTGAGGCGGCAGTCGCGCAGGATCTTCCAGGTCTTCATGCGGGCGAAGGCGTGCTCGACGCGGGCCCGAACTTTGCGGTGGGAGGCGTTGTGTTCCTCCTTCCAGGCCGGGAGTTCGCCCTGGCTCTTCTGTCGGCGGTGTGGGATGACCAGGCCGGTGCCGCGGTAGCCGCCGTCCGCAATGACGGTGGTCGTGCCGACGGCGGCTTTCGCCCCGGACAGTTCCCATGCCGTGCAGTCGTTGCGATTGCCGGGGAGTGGCCGGCCGACGGCGACGACCAGACGGGTGTCGGCGTCGATGATGACCTGGTGGTTGGTGGAGTACCGGTAGTTTTTCGACTGCTCGGCGATGGTGTGATCGCGAGTGGGGACCAGAGTTCCGTCCACGATCAGCACGGCGTCCTTGCGGAATCTCTTGCGCTGCTGGAGCGCGAGCGAAGGACCGAGGTGGCCGATGATGCGGTCGGCGGCCGACTTCGACACCCCGAACAGCGGTGCCAGCTGCCGCAGCGTGAGGTTGGTGCGCCAGTACGCGACGACCAGCAGGACCCGGTCCTCCAACGGGAGACTCCATGGCCGGCCCTTGCGCACCGAGTCCGCGCCCTCGCGCCGCAACGCGGTGATGAGCTTGCCGAACTGACGTGGGCTCAGCCCGGCGAACGGGGCTATCCAGGAAGGCTCCGACGCCGTGATCACACCAGGCACGGCAAGATCATGTCACCCCTGACCGGCAGGCTCCTTGTCTCCAGGACCTGTGTCCGACCCTCGATCTACGATGCCGGGATGCAGCCACACTTCACCGGCACGGCCCTGATCACCGACGATGTCCCGGCCCTCGCCGCCTTCTATGCCGCGGTCCTGGACGCAGATGTCGAAGGGAGTGACCCCTTCGCCCGGGTGATGGTCCCCGGCGCAGTCCTGTCGTTCTTCTCCACTCAGGGCATGGAGTCGATGGTGCCCGGCTCTATGGCTGCTGCTGCGAGCGGAGGCTTCACCCTGGAGTTCCAGGTCGCCGACGTGGACGCACGCCACGAACGGCTGCGGGCTCGGGGCGTCGAGATCCTCAAGCCGCCGACCACCCAGCCTTGGGGCCGCCGTTCGGTGTGGCTGCGCGATCCCGACGGCAACATCGTCAATCTCTACCAGGACGCGTGACGACTGGTTCCCTGCACCCGGTTCGCTCATTGCGGGACAGCCTTTAGGCTGAGTTACTGGGGGATCGCGTTCGGGGGTGGGTGTGATGGCGCGAGTTGTGCTCGTGCACGGGATCGGCCAGCAATATGAGGGACCGGAGCTGCTGTCGCTGCGGCTGGGGACCGCGCTGCGTGACGGTGTGCGTCTGGCGTCGGCAGTGCGGCTGGCGCCTGCGGATGTGGTGTGTGCGTTTTACGGGAACGTGTTCGTCGAGCCGGGTACGCGGTCTGACGAGCTGCCGCCGTGGGATGAGCACGATGTCGAGGAGGGGCTTGAAGCGGACCTTCTTGGCGCATGGTGGCAGCAGGCTGCGGCTATCGATGACCAGGTTCCCCCCGTCGAGGAGGAAGGCACCCGCGGAGCGGTGGCGTTCGGTACGTCGCGGCTGCTGTTATCGCAGCGGGTGCGGGCGGCCTTGGACGCGCTGTCCAGGGCACGCTTTTTCAAGCCGGTGACCGAGCGGATGCTGATCGGTGAGCTGAAACAGGTCCGCCGCTACTTAGACGAGCCGCCCGTCTGGCAGGCGGCGCGCGCGGCGGTGGCTGCGGAGATCAGCGCGGATACCAGGGTGATGGTGGCGCATTCGCTGGGGTCCGTGGTTGCGTACGAGGCATTGTGCGAGCATCCGGAGTGGCCGGTAACGGACCTCGTGACCTTGGGCTCGCCGCTGGGCCTGCCGGTGATCTTCCGCCGCCTCAGCCCCCTGCCAGCCAACGGCCGCGGGGCGTGGCCGGGGAGCGTGGCGCGATGGACGAACGTCGCCGACCCCGGCGACATTGTGGCCCTCGTAAACGCCCTGAAACCTCATTTCGTCCCCGGGCCTGCCGGATCAGTGGCCGACCGGACGATCACCAATGGGGTGCAGATGCATAATCTCCAGCGGTATCTGACGGCGCCGAAGACGTCGTCCGCGATCGCTGCTGGCCTGCAGGAGTAGCGGCGGTGTGTGCAACACAGCCGTCCCACCAGCCGGGACGAGGGCATGGGCGTCGTTTCCTGATCACTGCCGGGGTGGAGACCTACCAGGACTCGGGGATTACTGATTTGCCCGGTGCAGGGCGGGACGCGGAGCGGGTGCGTGAGCTGCTAGAGCCCATGGGCTACACGCACGTCCTTCCCAGCCTCGTCCGCAACCCGACACGAGCCATGCTCGCCGAGGGCATCGAGAACTGGGTGGAAGAGACATCGCTGGGCCCGCAGGACATCGTGGTCGTGTACTTCGCTGGCCACGGGATCCGAGCCGCTGACCGCCATTACCTCCAGTGCATCGACAGCCAGCCCGGCCGCCGTGCACGGGCCCTGCCGGCTGAAGACCTGGCGCGGCCGCTGGTGATGAGCGAGGTCGGGCATCTGCTGGTCATGCTCGACACCTGCTACGCCGCGGCCGGCACGCAGGACATCAACCGGCTGGCCGGGGAACTCGCCCACCTCCACCGGAAACGCGCGAACCGGTGGCACCTGGCGGCCGCCCGTGCGAAGGACCGCGCCAAGGACAACGCGTTCGTTGATGCGCTCACCGATGCGTTCACCAACCCCCGACACGGTCCGACCCAGCAGTTCATGAGCGTGCGGGAAGTCACCGAACGCATCAACGAGTATTTCGCCGAGCACTGGTCGCTCCAGCAGGCCCGTCTGACCACTTCCGAGACCGACGGCCAGGACCCCTTCTTCCCCAGCCGCATCTACATCCCAGGCCTGCCCGCCGACGGCATCGATCTCGCCGCACTGGCCAAGCTGCGACACCGTCACGCAGGGTTCTTCGGTCCGCGCAGCCGGGGCGTGGAGCATGCTGGCGAGCACGGCGACTACTTCACCGGCCGGACCCGGGCGCTGCACGAACTCGCTGCGTTCCTCGCCACCCCCGGCGCTGAGCACGACCGCAAGGCCCGCGTCGTCACCGGGAAGCCCGGCTCCGGCAAGTCGGCCTTGCTGGGGCGCCTGCTGACCTACTGCGACCCAGCCCTGCCAACCTCGCCGCACAGCGCATCATCGGCGACCGCGGACAGTCTGCCGCGGCCGGGCTCGCTGCCAGTGATTGCCCTGCATGCGCGCCGTGTGCCGTTGGAGGATCTGGTGGCCGACCTCGCCGGGGCGCTGAGCCTGCCCGCCGAAGCCGGCCGTGACGACATCCTGACCGCCCTGGGAACCCGCACCAGCCCGGTGGCTGTCGTAGTCGACTCTCTGGACGAGGCCGGAACCGCCGGCGATGCACGCGAGAGCCTGCGCGTCGCCCGTGAACTCCTCCAGCCCCTGTCCGTGCTGCCTTCGGTGCGGCTCGTGATCGGCACTCGATCCCCGCAAATACGTGCCCTCGGCCACGCCGTCCGTCTCATCGACCTCGACAAGCCGGCCTACCTCACCGCCGGTGACATCGCCGCCTACACCCAAGCTCTCCTCGAAGACGCCCAGGACCCCCACTCCCGCTCGCCCTATCGAGGCCTGCCCGATCTGGCGGCCACAGTTGCCGATGGCATCGCCCGGCGCGCCGGTTCGTCCTTCCTGGTGGCACGGATGACCGCGCGCGCTCTCGTCCACGGCCAGATCTGCGTCGACACCAGCCAGCCCAACTGGCTCCAACGCCTGCCCAGCGATGCCGGGGAGGCATTCGCCGCCTATCTCGACCGCTTTGGCTCCGAGCGCCCCAAGGTCGAACGGCTCCTGCGCCCGCTCGCCTACGCCCAGGGCACAGGCATGCCGTGGTCCACCCTCTGGGCTCCGCTCGCCCAAGCCCTCTCCGGCGTGCCCTGCTCCAACGACGACCTCGACTGGCTCCACGCCCAAGCTGGCGCCTACATCACCGAAACCTGCTCACCGGACGGATCCGCCTACCGCCTCTTCCACGAGACCATGGCCGAATACCTGCGCCGCCCCGGTCGCGAAGCCGACGATCATGCCCTCATCGCCCGAACACTAGCCCGCCTCGTCCCCACCGACCCGGCAACCAACCTCAGTGACTGGCGCGCAGCCCACCCCTACATCCGCCACCACGTTGCCACCCATGCCGCCGCCGGAGATATCCTCAGCGGCTTCGTGCGTGACACTGAGTACCTTGTCCATGCCCAACCCGCTCACCTCCTGAATGCGTTCGCCCTGCACACTCCGGCCATGCAAACGGCCGACGCCCGCCTCGCCGCCGCGGTCTACCGTGCCTCTGCCAACATCCACATCGCCCTAACGCCCGACCAACGCCGTGACATCCTCGCGATCGACGCCGCCCGCTACCAGCAACCCCACCTCGCCGCCCGCCTGTCACGCACCCGCCCCTGGGCACCCCGCTGGGCCACCGGCACCCTCGTCAACCCCGCCCACCACGCCACCCTTACCGGCCACACGGACTCGGTGACTGCGGTGGTGGTGGCGCCGATCGAGGGCCGTCCTCATGCCGTCACCACCAGCGACGACGGGTCAGTGCGGGTGTGGGACCTGGATGCGGGGGCCGAACGTGCCACCCTCAGCGGCCACACGGGCTCGGTGACTTCGGTGGTGGTGGTGCCGATCGAGGGCCGTCCTCATGCTGTCACCACCAGCGACGACGGGTCGGTGCGGGTGTGGGACCTGGAGGCGGGGACCGAACGTGCCACCCTCGCCGGCCACTACTTCGGCTCGGTGACTGCGGTGGTGGTGGCGCAGATCGACGGACGCCCCCACGTCGTCGCCACTAGCCACGACCGCACGATGCGAGTGTGGGACCTGGAAGCGGGGTCCGAACGGGCCACCTTCACCCGCTACTACTTCGGCTCGGTGACTTCGGTGGTGGTGGCCCAGATCCAGGGGCGTCCTCATGCCGTCACCACCAGCGACGAAGAGCCGGTGCGGGTGTGGGACCTGCAGACGGGAGCCGAACGTGCCACCCTCAGCGGCCACACGGGCTCGGTGACTTCGGTGGTGGTGGTGCCGATCGAGGGCCGTCCTCATGCTGTCACCACCAGCGACGACGGGTCGGTGCGGGTGTGGGACCTGGAGAGACTCGACGTCCCTTCCGTCACCCTCACGGGCCACATTGACTGGGTGACTTCGGTGGTGGTGGTGCCGATCGAGGGCCGTCCTCATGCTGTCACCACCAGCGACGACGAGTCGGTGCGGGTGTGGGATCTGGAGGCGGGGGCCGTACGGGCCACCCTCACGGGCCACACCAAC
>NZ_JBSFJW010000003.1:265137-265436 GCF_053598255.1 Streptomyces sp. NPDC001157 | reverse complement strand
CTCGGTGACTGCGGTCGCCGTGGCGCAGATCGAGGGCCGCCCTCATGCTGTCACCACCAGCCGCGACAACACGGTGCGGGTGTGGGATCTGGAGGCGGGGGCCGTACGGGCCACCCTCACGGGCCACACCAACTCGGTGACTGCGGTCGCCGTGGCGCAGATCGAGGGCCGCCCTCATGCTGTCACCACCAGCCGCGACAACACGGTGCGGGTGTGGGATCTGGAGGTGGGAACTGAACATGCCACCCTCACCGGCCACACTGGCCCGGTGACTGCGGTTGCCGTGGCGCAGATAGAGG